>JAEZIU010000114.1 GCA_023436485.1 Bacillota bacterium
CCAAAAATTCTTCTTCAAAATATTTAACCAGTGTTATCAATGGCATTGGAGCACTTTGTCCCAATCCGCAGAAACTTGTTGTCTTCATAGTTTGTGCAAGACTCTTCATTTTATTAAAATCAGCCATAGTTGCAGTTCCTTCTGTCATCTTATCGAGAATTTCAACCAGTCTGTAGTTACCTTCTCTGCAAGGTGTACATTTGCCGCAGGATTCCTCCTCAAAGAATTCCATAACGGTTTTCAGGTAATCTACTGCACAATGTGTATCATCTACTACAAGTACTGCTCCTGAACCCAATGAAAAACCTGCTTTTTTCAAATCATAATAGCATATCTTTGTATCAATCATGCTTTCAGGGAAACAGCTTCCTGATGAACCGCCAAGGTGAACGAATTTCAACTTACGTCCGTCTTTCATTCCTCCACCCAAGTTAAATATAAGTTCTCTCAAAGTTGTTCCGAAAGGAATTTCGTAAACTCCTCTGTTGTTAACGTTACCTGACAAGCACATTAATTTCGTTCCGCCGCTGAACTCAGTTCCCATTGAGCTGAATTTCTCTCCGCCGTCTTTTATTATCCATGGAATACATGAATATGTTTCAACGTTGTTCAGTATTGTAGGCATTTGATACAAACCGCAGTTCTTAATATAAGGCGGCTTTTGTCTTGGCCTTCCTGTTTTACCTTCGATTGATTCAACCAAAGCGGTATTTTCACCACAAACATATGCACCTGCACCTGAAACAACCTTTAATTCAAAATCAAAACCTTCTCTGCCTAAAATATTCTTACCCAAATATCCTGCTTTTTTTGCATTTTCAATAGCACTTCTTACGATTTTCTGAATAGCGGCATATTCGCCTCTGATATAGATATATCCTTCCTTGGCACCCATTATATATGCACCTATGGTCATACCTTCAATCAGTTCAAACGGGTCTTCAGACAATATATGTTTATCCTTAAATGTACCGGGTTCGCCTTCATCGGCATTACAGACCATGTATTTAGGTCCTCTTTGAATTGCATATGCCTGCTCCCACTTGATTCCGGTAGGATATGCAGCTCCGCCTCTTCCAAAAAGGTTTGCTTTCTTTATTTCTTCTATTGCATCCACGTGTTCCATTGACATTGTCTTTTTCAAGCCTTCATATCCACCGGCCTGAATATATTCTTCAACACTGTCGGGTTTAATTTTCCCAAATCTTGCGCTTAGTACCTTATCCATTATGTTGGCCCTCCCTGTAAGAGTCTACTATCTCTGACAACTTCTCAGATGTGAGATTACCATAAACTTTTTCACCTATTTTGATAGCAGGAGCTATATCACATGCGCCAAAACAGCTTGACTGAATCAATGTGAAAATGCCGTCCTCAGTCGTGTCACCCGGTTTTATGCCAAGCTTTTCTTCAAGAAGCTGCAATACATTTTTTGCACCGGAAACATGACATGGTCCGCTTTTACAGACTTCAACCAGATACCTTCCTCTAGGCTCTGTGCCAAACATTGAATAGAAAGTAATTACACTATATACCCTGCTTGCAGGCATATCCATTGCTTCTGCTACAAATACAACCCATTCATGGGGCAGGGAATTAGTCCCCGAAATATTTTGCAGTTCTAACATCACTTGAATAAGATTGTCTTTTGAATTGCCGTAGCGATTCAATATCTCCTTAACCTTCTCCATTTTTTGCCCTCCCACGGGCCATAACGACCCCTCATATAAAATTAATTTTCCCCTTGCCCTAATGACAAATAAGGAACAAAGTACCAACCCTATAAGTACATTGTATACATTTCAAAATCTTTTACCGTATCTCTAATACTCACTTTCAACATATCCATTAATATTGTAATTACTGTTATTTGTATTGTCAATCAAAGCTTGATATTTTTTTCACAGAATTTCATAATATATTGAAATATTCTTTTGATATTTAAAGAATTCTTTACATATAATCTATTATGTATTAAAATAAATACATAACATAACGGGAGTGATGGAAAATGTCTGATAACTCACACCATTGCCAATGCTGCACCTGCATGGAAGGTTACCCCAAGAAATGTGATTGCGGCGGTTTGATTCACGTTGAGAAAACCGAAAGTGATAATTTTGGTTCACTGCTGGTTTTCAGATGTGACAATTGTAATTTTGTTTTTGATATTCAGGAAGAAGATTATTAAAGGACTGCATAAGCTTTGCAGTCCTTTTTTTGTTACTTGACTTTTTATTATTCTATATTAACTCCTGCCATTTTCATTAAATAGATAGCATTTCTTGTATCAGATACACCTTTTCTTAGCTTATAATCGAAGTATATCTGATTATCCTTGTAATACTCTTTAAAATGGTAGTTTCTTATACGGCCTTTGCTTTCATTTTCCATTTCTGCAAGTTCAAGGTCGTGGGTAGAAACAAGTCCCCAGGCCCCTTTTTTATCTAACTGGTTTATTAGCATTTTTGCACCGGTATGTCTGTCTGCCGAGTTTGTTCCCTTAAAAATTTCATCCAGAAGGAAGAATACATTTTCTCCTCTTTCTACTGCTTCAACAATCATTTTGACTCTCAGCAATTCTGCGTAGAACGAAGAAACACTTTGTCCGAGATTGTCACTTGTTCTCATACATGCATATACTTTTAGAATAGGACAGATAAATGATTCGGCACTAACAGGCAGGCCAAGATATGTTAACACAAGGCTCATTCCTATCGTCCTGAGAAATGTACTTTTGCCTGACATATTAGAACCCGTTATAAGCAGTATCGGTTCTTTTGAACTTATTATTATATCATTGCATTCTCTTGCCTTTGTAAGTAACGGGTGTCCTAACTGTAAAGCTTCTATCCGGGGAGTATTTTCCTCACATACACGAGGCATTACGTATTCGGGATTATCGTGGCACATCAGGGACAGGCTGCATAAGGCTTCAATCTCTCCTATTGTGTCAAACCACCTTTCAACATGTTTACCTCCGCTTTTTTTCCAGTTTTCAAGAGCTGCAAGGCAATGAAAATCCCATAGTACAGCTGTATTTACAAAGATATGCATCAGGTTGTACCTGTTTGCAATAAGCTCCCATATCTTTGATAGCCTTTCAATTTGTCTCCATGCAGGATTTTCGTGGTCATCTTTTAAATTATTTTTCAAGCTATTTATGTAACTGCTTGAGAATTTCTCAGTTTCGAATTTCTTTAGTAGGCTTTTGTAGACTTTTAGGGTGTCTGAGTGCTTTTCTACTAACTCAAAACTTTTGTTTCTTTTTTCCGCTCTGAATCCGATCATAATAAACTGTAAAAGATAAAGCACTATGGGTACATAAACACGCACAAGCCTTATTATGCCCAGTATAAGCATGCAAACCGAAAGAACAGGAACTCCATATATAAATAGCTTGAATTTAGGCGATGTGTACAGGCTTTTTTCTTCCTTTGCCCATGAGTATACATCATCCAACTTGTTCATAGTATCAAGAAGAGTTTTCTTTCTTTTTTTGTCACTGTCGCTATTGTCAGTCAGTATTGTGTTCTTGTTAAGGATTAAGCCATTGGAAAATAGCCTGTGTCTGAAAATCAGCTTTTTGCCCAACTCCTGTAAGGCTTCCTGACGCTTATATATTTCCTCTTTATTCTGCATAGGATTTAAAAGCAATTCAGCAAGCTTCTGCCTTCCGGAATATGTTGATGTCATATTAAGCATCTGGAAAAGAGAACCTTTACCGAATATATCAAGGTCATTGGTATATTTGTGCTGTGGATTCATGAATTCTTCACCTATATCGGAGAATTCATTCCATTTACCGTCAACTCTTTTCAGGCACATTTGGTTTATCTGAAACATTGCATTAAAGTAGTTTTTATTTTTAATAAATGTGTTGTGAATTACCGAAAGGTACACAAATAACCCACCAAATAGCAGTATTACTGCCGCCATTAATATATATAGTTTTAAGAAAAATAAGACGGCTGCCCCGATCAAACCCGTAAAAAATACTAACAGCTTGTAATTACCAGTGTTACTGCTTCTCCCTGTGTATAATTCAAGCTTTCTTTTATAAACATCTACTCGTTTTTTGTACTTTTCTTCCGGTGTTCTCATCGCCAGCCTCCATAATCTGCGGTTATTATATAGCCTATACTGAATATGATACCAATCCCAGTTTAAAAATACCATAAAATAATTGTTAATTGTTCGGAAATTTTAATACACAGTATCCTTAGTAGCTATTGTGCGATATCTGCCGTCTGTATAAACGCATATTGATAAACTATCTTTTATTATTCAAATAATGTAAATTAAAATATAATTAGGCAACCACTAAAAGACTAAATCCGCTAATCAAAGCTCCCCACTATATGTTTTTTCTAATCACCAAATGTACCGCTTAAGAGTTTATTTTCAAACGTCACATAAGCACGCTCCAGCATGAACTCACGTTCCATTTTTGGGTTTTCATCCAACAGCTTTTGAGCCTTCGCTGATATCTTGTAGTTTGCATTCCACACATTTCCAAACTCTTTACGGACTTTTGTGTAATCTCCTTTTATGTAGAGACTCTGGCCCGGAAGAAAACTGTATTCCAGACTATTCCGGGAGAGTTCCTTCACATCTTTATAAGAAAGATTGTATCGCTGAATTGCTTTAACATATTCTTCGGTAAGATTTCCGCGGCTAACTCCTTCATCATCAGTTGACAAAGCAGTTTTTACACCCGCTTTTCTATACATAGTAAATGGATGCTCTTCATTCTCGACCCCTAAAATTGACTCGTTACTTGAAAGACATATCTCCACAAGTATATTTTTTTCTTTCATTTCTTTTAATAATTTAGGTAGATTTTTCTCCCAGGCAACTGAAACACCGTGACCAATTCTCAAAGCATGACCCTTTTCGATTGTGGTACTGATACGGTTTTCCATGGGTTCTACAGGGGAGCCCGTTAATTCAAGTTCACCTGCATGTAAAGTAAAAGACGGTTTGCCCATCCTATTCCATATGTAATCCATTATTTTCATTTCATCATCAAAATATTTTCTGGAATAAGGTGTGTCTTCTGCCTGTACCATGTTTACTCCGACAATCCTTTTATCAACTTTAGTTGCATATGCAGAATAAAAAGCAGTAATAAAAAAATTGCGCATATCGTTCGTTGAGCGGTATAGCTGCTGGATATAATTAACTTCTATATCTTTACCCGGTCCAATGGATATACCGTTATCTACAAGCATTTTCTCCCGGGCATCGAGAAGACTTTTGATGGAAGTATTCACAACAGATTGATTATTATTTATAACTTCCATGGCCTCATTATAGGCTTCATCCAATTTATTTATATCAAAATTCTGTGCTGTATTTGTAAAAAGATTGGTGTAATCATTAGGTAAAGAATTAGTCATCAATTCAAGATACTTCACATTTTCATAAATATTTCTGTTTATAACTTCCAACAGCATGTCATCACTGGACCTTTTTGCCGAACCCATATAATTGAAAGTGTTAAAAAACTGGTCGTGTCCGTTTGTAGTATTGGGATACCAACCCCGCATGCTGTAAATGTTTAAATATTGTGCCAGATAAACCGAATTGCTTTCCAGCTGGTCTATAGTAATTGGATTGACAGGTTTATATTTCGGATCATTTGGCGAATAAAAGAGATTGGTGCCAAGATCATAATTGAGACCATTTTTTTCTGCTGAATCTAGGAGATAATCACTATATGTAGCCCCGCTTAAATGGTTGTGAAGATCTGCCCCCTTCGGCATTTGCCGTATAAAGGCAATTAATTCCGGTTCTGAGTTTTTTGCACACTCAAATCGTGCCTCAATGTTGCCGGCATCTTTATCCCAAAACAAATTAGTTTTAGAATTGGCACTAACTACTCCGGGAATAAAGATAATTGCAATCAACATAATACAACTTATAAACTTTTTCATAACACTTCCTCCTTATGTAATACGTGGAACTAATTTACAATTATACACTATTTGGAAGTTTTATACACTAGAACGTGTGGTACTCGCTATACAAAAAACTCCTTAGACGATACTATTCCCGGTATCACTAAGGAGTTTTTTATTTCTAACACTTATTTAACAGTAATATAGCCGTCCTTAATGTTAAAGGTTACAAAATCTGAAGTGCTTGAGTTTTGTGCAGTATCTGTCATATAGAATCCGTACAGGTAATCTGCTTCTGGCAGTTCAACTACCTCCAGCTTGAGTTCATCTCCTACCTTAAAAGCTTCTCCGTCAACATAGCCATCAACATAGCCTCCTGCATCATCTGTTGTTCCATAATAGTAGTATTGCGGAATAATCTCATCTCCGGTGCATATATTAATGATATCCTTGTCAGGCATACCGGTCTTCTCGTCAATACCTTTCCATGCACCCAATACTATTCCCTCAGGATATTCTTCGCTATACAAAACCTTTATATCTACAGATTCTCCGTTCAACTTGGCAGGAATGGAATAGGTGACATAATTACTATCAATTATTTCGTCAATATACATTGACACAATTTGCCCTCCAAGAGTAGTCCAGGTACCTGTAAAATTCTCCTTAACTATACCGGTATTAGGATCCAGCTGAACATCCTTATCCATACCCAGGTACATAATTGCATTGCCTTCTTCGTCACAGGGCATTGCCAGTACTGAATAAAGCTCATTTATATCCGCAATATCTTCAGGAGCTATCTGTACTGAAAACAGGCTATCCGAATCTCCACCACCTGCACTGGGGTCAGCCTGTATTAACTGAATCGGGGTTGTATCTTTTAAAATCCCATTCACATATGTGGCAAGAAACTTCTGATAGTTTTGTGAATAGCCTGTATTTTGATATTCCTTTAAGTTATCCTTAAAGTTTTCCTTGTCCTTGCATGGAAAATATATAGATAAGCCATTTGCATTTGGCTTTGTGTCACTGGTAACTTTGTATGTAATACAAGCCTTTATACTTTTCATTAACTGATTTGCTTCAGTCGGATAAATACTCTTTAGATTATAGGCAATGTCATAGATATCAGCCATGTCGGTAGTACCACCATGAGCACCCGCATCTCCATAGTCCTCGGACTTAACTCTTGCTTTTGACACCGCAGTAATCCTTTTAGGGTCTTTAATATCATTGCTTGCTTTCTTTATAAAATTTTCAAACGCAGTGTTAACTGCACTAACTTTTGCAAGGTTAACTACTGATAGTGTAATTTGATCGACTGTCCCCTGTGTAGTTGCTTGCTTTTTATAGGCGTCAGCTATTGCCTTTCCAAATTCAGCACCTGTTGCTGTAGGTTTCTTGTTCAAGGTCTGCAATGCCGAAGTATAGTCCCAACCATGGCCCGGCTCAAGTTCCTCGGAAGCTACCATATATGAAGCATAATCCTTTATTCCTGTAGCTGTCTCAATGTTTCCCATTAAACAAGCATCAAATCCAACCAGTTCAATTTTTTGTTTACTGACAACTTTTGCAGCCTTTAATGCACCATTTATTTCTTTAATTGACAGGGTTGGATCATTACGTACGTTGTTTTCATCATATCCGAAGCCTTTAGCACCAGCACCATGATCCCACAGTATTACGGCATATTTTTTTGCGGGATAATTCTTCACTCCCCATACAAGGAAGTCCTGAAGAGTACTCTGTTTACCCATGCTACGATTTCCTAAATTATTTCTTAATAGTTTGATATTCTCCTTCTGAACTAACCAGCGCTGGTTTACCTTGTTACTTATCATAGGTAAATGCCACTTTTTTGAGCCTCCGGTTTCAACCAAAATGTTTACATTCTTTGTTGAACCAACTGCTGCCATTTCAATTAAATCATCGGTTGCAGCCCCGCCATTGCTCTCCAGGTCAGACCCAACCATATACACTAAAACGGTGTAGGGTGCAACCTTTGCTGCTGCCTCAACGTTCCAACTACTAAAGAGTACTGTAAAGACAAATATAGCCAGAACCAAAGCTGTACTCCTAAACTTACGCATAGTTAATTCCCCCCTAATAAAATTGAATATGTATTCATGGTATATTCAATGCTACTTGCTCTCTTTGGTCACTACATCATGATCTTTTTTCAGAGTTTCTAAGTCTGCTAAATATTCTTTAGATAGCTTTTCAGCCTCTGTTAGTTTGTCATTTGCGGTTTTTACTAATTTTTCATCATTCTTTCCGGTTGCATCAAGCAATATGGCAAAAGCTTCAGATTGTGTTGTAATTGATGCAATATATTTATCGTGTATTTTTTTCACTTCTTCTGTTGCCGGAACGGTTGCTTTTGCTTTTGCAATTAATTCAGCTGCTGCAGGAATTATCACATCCTCTAATTTAGCCCCAAATTTTGCGTCATCTGCATTACTGTCTGACTTAACAGCTTGATACTCACTGGTCACTTTCTCTTCTAGTGCTGCAATAGTTGGCAATTGCTTGTTAATGTAATTAATCAGGTCATCTTGCACCGGATCTGATCCACAACCTGCTAATGCTGTAACGCAAATAAGTAGTGCTGCAATAGTTGCCACAATGTTTTTCATTCTTTTCATTTTCTGATTCCTCCGAATGTCATTTTTATAGAATACTTATTGTATTTATTTCAATAAGTATTCCTGTGATTATATCTTAAAAGTCATTTTTAAATTCATTTGCTGCATGAAACGGCATTTTTATGTTATGAAATATAATTTAAGATTCTTTTTTGCTCTTTTCATGGTATAGTATAGCTAAATTACTTCCAACCTGTATTTACTTAATATTTAGTCTATCAGGCCTTTGAGTTTCTTTGCTCCCTTTGAGAATCTTTTTTTCACATAAAAAAACACCTCTTTCATAACAAAAATTCGTTTTAAAAGAAGTGCGTTATTAAATTAAGAATTTAGATTTTGAAAGTCCTAATGTATAACCATTTCCAAGGAGATTTTACAGCCAGAAAAGCTTTATTATTTTTATTTAAGCAAAAAAACACCGGGCCAATTATTTGGCCCGGTGTAATCTTCATGTTATATATCTATTTCATTGCTTCTATTAATTCCTTATGTATTAGCCCATTTGTAGCAATCGCGGGGCTTTTTGAGATATAGGTTAAATCCTTGCCCTGCCAATCGGTTATTCTGCCGCCTGCCTCATTCAAAATTATGGATGCTCCGGCATAATCCCAAGGCTGCAGTTCCATTTCGAAATACCCGTCAGTACGTCCGGCAGCTACATTACAAATATCAAGAGCAGCAGAACCACTCCTTCTGATATCTCTGCATTTTCCAAACACATTCTTGGTTATTCTGAAGGTTTCGTCCGCCTTTCCTCTGTCGTAGGGTGAAGTTCCGAAGGCCAAAAGACTGTTTGAAAGACTCTCGTTTGAAGTTACCGTGATTCTTTTATCGTTTACAAATGCTCCCTTACCCTTTTGAGCGGTATACATTTCATTTAAAAAGGGATTGTATACAATTCCAGCATAGGGAACACCATCTACCACCAATCCAAGAGCTATAGCGGAACATTTATACCCGTACATCAGGTTTGTTGTTCCGTCAACCGGGTCAAGTATCCATGTGTATTTTTCCAGAACAAATTTATTATCTGCCGTTTCCTCAGCAATTATATTACTGTCAGGCAACAAATTTACCAATTTTCCGAATAATATCTCCTGAACCTTCAAGTCTATTTCAGTAACAAAACTAGCAGTACCATTCTTAGTAATAACTTTCTTGTCATCCATGTTTTGAAGTAAAAGTTCTCCTGCCTCACGAACCATTTTTACAGCATCATTTATTGCTGTTTCCAGTATTGTATTCACTACTTTTTCAACTCCTGATACCTCTTTATTTTTTTAGTTGTAGTTTTTTCAAACTCTGTATCTCTGAGAGTAAACTCTTTGACATACTTATATGTTACCAAATCTTTGTTAATCCGTTTAACCTCTTGGCTTATAACAGCTTTGGCATCATTGCTGCCAAGGATACCGTTTTTAAAGTCTTCTTCAATTTTATCTCTCTCAGGCACAATCTGAGCACATACAACTACATCATCATTGTCATTATTTCCAAAAACCAGAGATTCTTTTATATAGTCACTTCTGTTAAGAAGTGTTTCTATTTCTTCAGGATAAACGTTCTTACCATTTTTAGTTATTATTACATTTTTCATTCTGCCGGTAATATGAATAAATCCATCGGAATCCAGATATCCCATATCACCGGTATAAAACCAACCATCTCTGATTACTTCATCCGTAGCCTCTTTGTTCTCGTAGTAGCCCAGCATTACGCTTGGCCCTGAAACCTTTATCTCTCCTACTCCCTCGGCATTAGGACTGTCTATTACCACCTTTAGGCCCGGCAAAGGTAATCCGGCAGCATCATCTTTAAACCAACAATTTCTATTTAATCCTACAATAGGTGCACACTCTGTAAGACCATAACCCTGAACAAGCTGTATACCGATATTTCTGAAACCCTTTGCTACTTCCGGGTCAATAGCAGCTGCTCCACTGATGAACATTCTCAAATGTCCTCCCAATGCCTGATGAATTTCTGCAAAAAGCTTCTTCCTCACATCAATTCCAACCTTACCGAGAGCATTACTGAGCTTTATTCCAAACTTTAATTTTTTTGCTCCTCCGGGCCTTTTGGAAACCTGATGCATTAATTGTTTGTATATAGATTCAAAAACCAACGGTACACCATTCATCATTGTACACTTTGATTCGCTGAGATTTTTTACAATATGGCGTAAACCTTCACAGAATGCAACCGTACATCCCCTGTACATCTGACACAGGAAGCCACAAGTACATTCGTATGTATGATGTGCAGGTAAAACAGACAGGAAAACATCCTTTTCATCTATATAAAGCATGGAACACATAGCCATCAGGTTTTCTGCAATATTCCTGTGAGACAGCATAACCGCCTTTGCCTTATCAGTTGTACCTGATGTGAACAATAAGATGTTCATTTTCTCATTATCTATAACAGCATCCAGAAAATCTCTATTCCCGTTCTTTATGATGTCATATCCCTTTTCAAGCAACCTGCCGTATGACATCTGTCCCTCTGCGTCCTCATTAATATCCATGTTTATATAATATTTACAGGTAGTGATATTTTTCAGAATACCTAAAATGTTTTTTGATACCGCTCCTGAAAATATTATTGCATCAGCATGACTCCTTAAGAGACAATTTTCAATCTCGTTTTGGGGTAGTTCCTTATCTAAGGGCACAATAATACCTGTGCCGTTACACACACCTAAATAAGTAGTAGCCCATTCGTATCTGTTTTCACCAATCAGGGCAATCTTTTTGCCTTTCAAGCCCAGGTTAATAAGTGCTGTTCCAAGTGCATCAATATCGTCCTTGTACTTTTTATAAGTGATCGGTATATATGCGGAGTTTCCCTTCTGTTTAACCAGAAAAGCAGGTTTGGAACCATACAGACCTGCACTTTGTTCTATCATATCTTTAAGATTTGATATTTGTCTTACTTCGTATAATGGTTTACTTTTCACTATGTTACCTTCTCCCGGATTTTATAGACTTTTATAAATTATTCTATCATATATGCTGCGTTTATTCTGCAAATATACCCCAAATATTTTATACTATTTACTTCTAATATAACCCAAGTACTCCATACAATATTCGTCACGCCCTGCTATCATTTCAGCAGTATAAATAGTACTTCTAATCTGTTCATTTGTTATGTCCACAATACCGCTGTCAAGTCCCGCAAAAATTGCAGCTGAAAGGAAAACAGAATTGATATCTGTTCTTTTAGGAAGCCCGAAGGAAACATTTGAAACTCCACAGATAAGGTGAACATCGGAATGAACTTTCCTGACCCCTTCTATTGTTCTTATGGTAATTGATGACGCTTCACTTTCTACAGCTACTGCTTCTGCAAGAGCGTCAATATATATGTCGGTATTTTTAATTCCTTCCTTGTTCATTAATTCAATCAATTTAAGTGAGTTTTCCACTCTTTTTTCCACCGTTTTAGGAATACCTTCAGCATCGATAGGCAAACCTACGACACCTGTCTTATAACTTCCGGCTAATGGAAGCAATTCTTTTATTCTGTCCTGAAGTGTCACTGAATTAATAATTATATCCCTGCCTGATATGAGAGACAAAGCTTTTTCTATTACAACAGGTGATGGTGAATCCAGCATAATTCCACAATTTGTATTTTCCAGAACAATATCGAGGATATATTTCAGCATTTCAAGCTCATCTTCTCTGAAGATTGCAGTATTAATATCAAGATATCCTGCTCCGGCCTCCTGTTGGTCTATTGCTATCTGTCTGATAGCTTCAGTGTCTTTATCCTTCATTTTTTCAAACATTTTAGGTATGGAACTGTTTAACTTCTCTCCAACAATTATCATTTTCATATCTCCTTAATTTTTTTTATCAATTCACAAATTACATTTGTTCTTTTAAGAGGAGTCATTAGATAAAAGCCGGAGACATGAGGATAAATTTCCTTAACAATATCCATTGTAATCTCCATTCCCAGCTTTTCTGATTCTTCACGACTTCTATCCCGAAATTTTTCTATTGTTTCGATATCTATATCTATTCCCGGTACCTCATTATTTATAAACTGAGCATTTTTGTAGCTCACTATTGGCATAAAACCTGCGAATATGGGTACGTTCAGTGTTTCAACGGCTTTTAGCAAATTTTCAACGGCGCTTTTTGTATAAATTGCCTGAGTTAGAAAGCAACTGATGCCGTTTTCGATTTTAGTAAAAGCCTTTTTTAACTCGGCACCAAAATTTACTGCATTTACATTTAAAGCTCCTGCTATTTTAATATCCTGTCCGCAAAAAACATTGCTATTTAAGCTTTTAATATAATTTGCAAGATTGGAAGAATTAAAACTGAAAACTCCTTTTATCCTACTACGTTCAATATTGGCAATAGGGTCACCTGTAATAACAAGCACGTTCCGTATTCCTTCTATGTGCACGCCCAATAGTGATGCCTTTATCCCCAGAAGATTTTTGTCTCTGCAGGTTATATGGGGCATAACGGGTATTGCTGCTTCCCTCTGAATTTTTGCAGCCATAATGGTACTTTCCGCCCTTGCCTTTGCAAGAGGTGAATCAGCAATAGTAATAATATCTGCCCCTGCCTGTTTAAGAATAAGCGTATCCCTGAGCATGTATTCCCAATTAATATCAAAGGGTGGGTCCACTTCTACCAATATAGGCTTTTTATTCTTAATAAGTGTGTCCAGAATATTTTCATTTGCAAGGTCGCATGTCTCTATATGAGTGCTTATATCTGTTTCGGATTCAACAGGTTGTGGGCTGGCTAATAACTTTGCAGTAGCAGCTATATGCCGCGGAGTGGTTCCGCAACAGCCACCGAGAATTTTAACTCCCAGCTTCTTAATATCCACAAGCTTTTCTGCATAGTAATCAGAATTGTCATAATAAACGGTTCTGCCTCTTTCTGAGCCCGGATAGCCTGAATTGGGCATTATAATAATGTTTTTACCCTTGATATCAGCCTTTTTAATAAGACGGTACATATGGGCAGGGCCACTGATACAGTTAAGTCCAACCGCATCAACAAGACCGCTTGCATACATTTTTTCTATTATATCAATATAAAAAAGCCCTTCCTTTGAGTAGCCATCAGGATACACTGCAAAGGAGGTGACAATAACTGCATCAGGCAAACGTAAGCGTATGTATGCTGCAACACCAATCAGCACATCAGTATTTGCAAAGGTTTCAAACAGAAAGTTCTTTGCACCGCACTTCAGAAAAATATCAACGATTTTTTTATATTCTTCTTCGGGATTGGCTCCCTTCCCATCAGGTATCGGGCCAATATCCGCAAAAACCTCCACTTCTTGTCCAGAGCAAGCCTGTGTTGCAATATCATATCCCGATTTGATAATCCTATCAACCTCCGACTGTTGACATCCCAGTGAAAAACGGTTTGCACCAAATGTATTTGTTTTAATGGCGTTTACACCGGCTTGTATGTACTCTAAATGAATATTTAAAATATTCTCCCTTTCACTAATATTAGCAGATTCACATGGGGTATTGTTTTTATGCTTTGATGAGTAATAGGTACCCATGGCACCATCGAAAAGGAAATAATCTCTGTTGACGAATATATTCATGTCTTTCTTACCTTTTGTTTTCTATAAATTAGCCGGGTGTATAAGTTACCCTTTATGGAAATTATTATACTTTTTGTTATTAAAGCAGTCAGGGATACAGTTCTTTTGCGTAAATATAGAAAATTTGAACTTTTGATATTAAAGATGTAAAATATATTTAATATTACGCGAATAAAATATGCATGACTGTTTATGAGAGGAGTGTTTTGAAATGGATGTTGCTGCTGTTTCAATTTCAATGTCCCAGGCTTCATTGGCCCAAAATGTTAATATTGCCGTTGCCAAGCTGGCAATGAATAGTATAAACCAGACAGGTGCCGATTTGACTAAAATGATGGAGCTTAGCGTAAATCCGGGTTTGGGTAGTAATTTTGATGTTAGTATTTAACCTGTGATGCAAAATTTATTCAACAAGAGGCAGGCTCTTTCATTAAGCCTGCCTCTTGTTCTGTTTAGAGAAAGATATCGTTTTGATCTACTTATTTATGAAAATACCTGCTCATTACCTTCTGTGAAATTCTGGCAGCTGCAACTCCTCCATAGCCGCCCTCTTCAACTATTACTGCTATTGCTATCTGAGGATTTTTATACGGAGCAAAACCGATAAACCAACTGTGAGGGGTTTTGCTTTCAATGTGCTGGGCAGTCCCCGTTTTTCCACATACCTGAATACCGCTGACCTGCGCCCTTGTACCTGTTCCCTGAGACACAACCTCTCTCATGTACTTTCTTATCTCATTTGCATAATCCGCAGATGTAACCTGCTCTAGCTCTGACGATTTAAGGCTCTGTATAGTATTTCCGTTATAATCGGTAATTTTGTTAACCAATGTGGGCTTCATCATAACTCCGTCATTTGCAACTGTTTGAGCAATAAGAGCCATTTGTATAGGCGTAGCAAGTACTTCCGCCTGTCCTATTCCGCTTTGTGCCATATTACCCTTCTCATAGGACTTATACTTTGGAAATCTGCTCTTATCAATTATAATACCGTTAGACGGTATATCTTTGTTGAATCTGAAATCCTGTGCAGTCTTATATAAATCATTTTCCAGCCTTATACCCAAGTTTCCGAAAAAGACATTGCTTGATTTTACTAAAGCCTTTTCAAGATTTATTTTGCCCAAAACTTCACCATGGTCATTGCTGAGAGTATAACCTCCTCCCAACTTTAACTTACCTTTGTCGTTGAAGGTCTCATTTTTTATACCTTCAATATTCTCTAAAGCACTTACTGTCGTCACTACCTTGAAGGTTGAACCCGGCGGATACAGTCCTGAAACTGACCTGTTAAGTAGTGGAACGTTTTTACTTTTCACAAGTGCTTCCCAATTCTTGTTGAGGTTGTTGGGATCGTAGGAAGGTTTCGAAACCATAGCAAGTATTTCTCCGGTATCAACCTTTAGTACCACTACAGACCCTTTGGATGAACCAAGGGCATCATAGGCTGTTTTTTGAAGTTGATAGTCAAGAG
Source organism: Bacillota bacterium (assembly GCA_023436485.1). Lineage (GTDB taxonomy): Bacteria > Bacillota > Clostridia > Acetivibrionales > DSM-1351 > Ruminiclostridium. The sequence continues at coordinate 15,624 of JAEZIU010000114.1, forward strand.
TACTGTAAACGTCATCACCTTTTTTATTAACTTCTTTGAATCCGTTTCCAATCCACGCCAGCAACGATGCCGAAATATTACTGGACAAATAGCTGTCATACAGGTTTTCCAAGCCTGTTATCCCATACTGTGGGTCATAATAGCCCAATGTATGTGCTGTTACTGCACCACCCTTATATACCCTTTTGTACTCTCCACTGCCGGACTTTTTCTCACTGACGGAAAGTTCCTTTCCGGTTCTGTCATATATAGTTCCACGTACAACCTTATTTCTTATATCCCACATTCTACGATTATCAGGCCTTGTAACTATTTCAGGGCCCTTTACAAGTGTAAAGTAAGCAAGGTAACTTATGAGAACAAAAAACACAACCAGAAAAATTATCATTATTCTTTTTATATTATTAGTTAAATTATCCATATATTAATTAAGCCTCCATTGCCATTCAGTCTTCTCCTTCAGAAACCTTTTGAATTATACTCAGAGAAAGAAAACTGATTAATAAGGAAGTCCCTCCGCTGCTGACAAAGGGAAGTGTTATTCCCGTCAACGGTATAAACCCTGTTACTCCCCCCACAATAACTAAAGTTTGGGTTGCAATCATTACACTAAGCCCTGCGGTTAGGAGCTTTGAAAAATTATTTTCTGCATGTATTGCGCTCCTTATAGAACGATAAAAAAGCAGAAAATGCAGAATCAATATGGCAAAACCCATTAATAGGCCCATTTCTTCGCATATTACAGAGAAAATAAAGTCCGATTCATTAACTGCAACGTAGCCCGGATGTCCCATTCCCAAACCTCTTCCGAACAGTCCTCCAGTAGCAATAGCGTACATGGACTGCACCAGTTGGTAGCTCTCGTTATAGACATAGGGCCAGGGGTTATGCCATATCATTATCCTTCTTTTTATATGATCAAACATCGCATAACTTGCTGCGCCGCCTGATGCAAACAATCCCAGTGAAATTAATACATACAGTTTCTTGGAGGTTGCAAGATACACCATTGTAACAGATACTGCAAATATAATAAGTGCAGTTCCTAAGTCCCTCTGAATTACCATGAAGCCCAGTGATATTGAAATAACTATGCCGGGTTCTATAAGTTTTTTTCTTGTATTAACATTTGAAAGGGCACTTGCAAGGTATAGTATCAGAAATATTTTTCCGAATTCCGAAGGTTGAAAGCTTGCCGGCCCGATTTTAACCCAGTTTTTGGCGCCCAGTATTTCATATCCTATAAAGGTGGCCATTGACATGAACATAATCGTTGCTGTCAGAAAGGCGTATTTTAACCGGGCAAATTGAGCAAGTCCTCTTTTAAGGAAAAGTACCACAAAAAGAAATGCTAGAATACCCAGTAAAAGCCATGCCATCTGCTTTGTAGCAAGCTTGATATTTAGCCTGTAGAGCATAATTATTCCTATGGAGCACAGCAGCATTGCTAAAAGGAATATTATTCTGTCTCCCATGGGATAAAATCTTTTTAGAATCCATGTGGTTAGTGCTATAATTACAACCAATATACCGAAAAATGCTCCTGCTTTCGGATCAAATGGTTTTTTTAATACACCAAGGTTCAAAAATCCGAAAAATAGAAATACATATATTAAAAATTGAAACATCCTTAATTTTTTAGTCATTTGTTTCTCCTAAATTACCAGACCTTTTTAATCGTCGTCTGTTACGGTAAAGACCGTCTCTGAAATTCTGATTTCGTCACCCGGACGCAGGCTCTTCTTATCCACCCTGTTACCATTTACATAAGTACCATTTGTGGATTCCAAATCCTCCATCATGTACCTGCCATCCTCAAAGTAAATTTTTGCGTGAAAATTGGAAACAGCTCTCGACGGTAAAACCATTTGATTATTTCTGTTTCTTCCAATACTAAGCTTATTACCGATTGGTACAATTTCCCCCTCTTCAAGACTATTCTTGTCAGCAGAATATTCTATCTTGAGCTTCCAGCCAAGGTTTTTACCGGGCTTGCCCCTCTTTAAATCTTTTGATATTATTTTTAAAGCATATAAAATTATTATAAAAATTAAAACAACCAATACTATTCTAAATACTACCGAAAGCGAACTAAAATCCATAAGCTCTTGCTCCAGTCAATAAGTTTTTCTTTATTATATATAAATTAGTTATATTTTTCAAATCAGCAGAGAAAAAATATACATTTTTTTCCATGTATTATCACTTATTGTGAGTCATCTGCCATCCGTATGGTTTATTATAAGTAGGAATGTTGACTTATTTTTAAGATTTTATAGAACAAAATCTACACTTTAATTGTATAATAATGTATGATATAAAATATAATACTCTCTTAGTGTAGTTTAAAAAATTACGAGGTGCTTATATGCATAAATACTTTATTATAATAGTTATTATTTTAAATATAATCGGTTTTGTATTGGTTTCACTGGATAAATATAAAGCAAAAAACAGGTTGTGGAGAATACCTGAAAGGTCATTCTTTCTTCTTTCTATTTTGGGAGGAAGTATCGGCGTATATATAGGATTACTTACCTTCAAGCATAAAACCCGCCGTTGGTATTTCATGACAATCATTCCACTGATAATTATTGCTCAATTTGTTTTTATATATTTTCTTACTAAGAAATGAGGTTTTGAATTGTAAAGCCTCTTTTTTTATGCCTTTTAATGATGGAATAATGAGGTCGCCATTTGAATAACCTTTAATTAACACAGCAAACACGAGGTTTATTTTAATGGGACTTGATAAATTTTATAAAAACTCAGCAATACTTACATTATCAAACTTAGTAACAGGCTTTATCGGATTTACATTTTCAATAGTTCTTTCAAAAAAACTCGGAGCTGAAGGACTTGGGCTATATGGGCTTATTATGCCTGTCTATTCCCTGCTGCTTTGTCTTACAACCGATGGTCTTATTACCGCAATTTCAAAAACCTGTGCGGTATTTAACAGTAAGAAGGATTATAGAAATCTTCACAGAAGCGTTAAAATTGCAATATGCTTTTTGGGGCTGTGGAGCATCGCAGTAGCCGTATTGGTATTTTTCAATGCACCGTTTATCAGTAGATATATCATAAAAGATATCCGAGCTTTAAGTGCTGTGAGAATCATATGCCCTGCTCTGGTTTTCATCCCCATGTCAGCAATATTTAAAGGGGTTTTTTACGGCTTTGGGAAATTCACTATTCCGGCCGGGATTGATATACTTGAGAAATGTATAAGAATTTCAATACTTCTGGCAACAATAGCTCTGCTACAGCTCAATGATATAAAAAATACCGTTACAATAGCATATTTCGCCCTTGCAATAGGAGAATTCATCAGTATGCTGCTTCTATTAACAGGATTTAAGCTTGTATCACGCAAACTAAAACCCTCAGGAGTTAAGGTACAGAACCCACTGCAACTGCTGGCCGATATTCTCGTCATTTCCTGTCCGCTGTGTCTGAACGGTTTTATTTCATCAGTACTAACTACAGCTTCAACCTTGATTCTTCCAAGGCGATTAATGAGTGCCGGAGTAAGCTATGATGTGGCGTTACAGCAAATAGGTAAATTTATGGGTATGGCTCTTACAACAGTGAACCTTCCGTTTATAATTGTAGGTTCCATGATGACGGTACTTATCCCCGATATGTCCTTAAGTCTCAGCAAAAGAGACATGTGGAGTACAGAAAAAAGGATTTCACAGGTTCTAAGGATATCTTGTCTGATAGGATTGGGAACATTGATTGTTTCAATTTGTATTCCGGGTGAACTTGGCTTGTTCTTTTACGGAAGAAATGATTTAGGCAAAATGGTTATGGTTGCCGGTGCATGTAACTTTGTAAGCTACGTGGCTTCTGCCTCTTTCGGAATACTTAACGGACTTGGAAAACAGAATGTCAATCTTAAAAATTCCTTAATTGTCTCAGTGGAAAATCTGGTACTTGTATTTATTTTAACAGGTATTCCGTCCATTAATATTTACGGTGTAGGAATTTCCCTCGCTGTTACATCCTTGACAGCTCTTATTCTAAATTTAATCCAAATCCGCAAAGCCTGCGAAATCAGATTTTCACTACCAAGGGGAGTTGTCCTTGTCATATGCGGACTTGCAGGTTTTGCAGCAATGAGAATAGTCAGTATTATTATACCTGACAACTTTATAGTATTTGATGTAATAATGTCCGTTGGAATTTGTTTCTTTGTTATATTCTACTTAACAAAATTCTATAATTGTAAACACAACTGGTAACAGTGTCTCCTTTGATGTTATAATACCTTGTATAATTGAGGCAGATAACGGGAGGATAAAAATGTTTAACTACATGATATTTGATATTGACGGAACAATGATTGATACCGAGAAAGCAGTAAACTATGCATATCAGAGCATTATTTTCGAGAAACACGGAAGATATTTTACCAATGAAGAACTATTAAAAGGCTATGGCGTTCCTACTCCCATTTCTCTTGAGAGATACGGTTTTACAGATATTGATGCGGCATTAAAAGATTACTACCATTACCTTATAGAAGGCTTTAAAAAATGTACTGCCTTTGAAGGTATACCTGAAATACTGGACATTCTCAAAGAGTCTAATATACCAATGGGTGTTGTAACCTCAAGGTGTCAGTATGAAATAGAGGTTGACAGCTGTCTGCAGCAATTTACCAAATACTTCAAAGCTATTGTCTCATCAGATGATACTACTCTGCACAAACCAAACCCGGATCCTCTGTTACTTGCCATGGACAAGCTTAATGCGATTCCTTCCGAAACTCTGTATATCGGCGACACGGTATTTGACAGAGAATGCGCAAAAAATGCCGGAGTAAAGTTTGCATTGGCTGTATGGGGTTCAAATAATGCTGAAAATATAAATGCAGACTTCTTTTTTAAGAAGCCTGCAGATTTGCTTAGTATATTAAAGCTATAAATTATCTGGATTCAATGTCACGGATATCATAATCTTGAACATCAGTGGAATTATCATTGGAAGCAGCATTTTTCTTGATTCTGTAGAGTCTGACTGCTGTCAGTATTGCTGCAATCAAGGAAATTGCTCCAATGAAAACATATGCGGAACTCATTCCGAAAATAAATTCTGCTTCCTTCCCTTCAACAAAATTCATTACTTTATAACCCAGCTTAAAACTCATCATTCCGTAAAGCACCAGTGTAGATACAGATACACCCACTACCAGACCGAGATTCCTGACAAGTGCATTAATGCTGCCTGCAATGCCCAAGCGGCTTCTCGGCACGGCTGACATAATAAGTGAATTGTTAGGTGACTGGAACATACCATTTCCTACAGACATCAACGAAATAAACAATATAATTCTTACAGGACTAAAAGTCTGATTAATAGTAGCCATTAAGAAACAGCCAACACTAAAAATCGCCAGTCCCACAAAGGTAAGCATCTCAGAACCAATTTTATCTGACAAAAATCCGCTGATGGGTGATACCACCAGAAGTATCAGAGGATATGACATGAGATATATTCCGGTTAACCAAGGTGTCATTTTAACAATATCCTGAAAATAGAAGGGCATTATAATGTTTGAACAGCTCATACATACAAAAAGCAAAAAACCGCACAAAATGCTTAGTGAAAACAGCTTATTTTTAAATATGTTTAGCTGGAGAAGAGGACTTTCAACTCTGCCTTCTATTTTAATAAATAATATAAATGATATAATCGCCACTGCAAAACTTGCCAGAATAATAGGTTTGAGGAAACCTATCTGTTCACCCGACAGCAGTGCTGCAAAGAGTGATATTATGCTTATAAGAAAAAGGATGGCACCTTTTATGTCAAACTTTGACTCAATGCTCTCCTCGTCTTTAGGAAGCACCTTCAAGCCCATAATGAATGCAAAAATACCAATAGGTATATTTATAAGGAATATATATTGCCAGCTTGCTACGTCAACAATAAAACCGCCCAAAGGAGGCCCAACGAGAGTACCAAGTGCAACAAAGGATCCTGTAATGCCAAGTGCTCTACCTCTTTCATTTGCAGGGAACGCTCTTGTAACTATTCCCTGGTTTGTTGCCATAAAAGCTGCAGCACCGATAGCCTGAATAATTCTTGATAATACAAGTATATTTAACGAGGGTGAGACGGCACACAGTAACGAGCCTAGTGTAAATACAACAATACCTGCTTTAAAAATTTTTACTTTCCCCTTAATGTCTCCCAGCCTTCCGAAAATCAGTACAGTTGCAGAAATAGCAATCAAATACGTTGATACTATTGTTGAAATAGAACCCATGCCAACGGAAAATTTATCCGCCATTACAGGCAACGCAACATTTACGATGCTGCTGTCAAGGCATGCCATAAAAGTTAATAATACAATGTTTACAAGGATTAACCCCTTATTTTTATATTGTTTCTCTGTGTTTTCCATTTTTAACTCCATCTAATTATTATTAAAACAAGTACATTTTAGAATAACACAAAAGTTTTTTCATATCAACTTTAATTGAAGTCAAAAAGGAGCTATCGCAAAATAGAAATTTTTCTGTTTTAATACAGGTACTTCCGTATAAAATTATATCAATGATTGCTTCCAAGATATTTGCAAGAGTTTCTAGCGGCTCATCTTAGGATATTTTACCGTCACTCACATTCATCGTCCATGATTCATTGTTTCGCTAAAACCTACATCGTGTAGGTTTTTCGGTAAAATATCCGTGTTCGCCGGTAAACATCTGCAAATATCTTTAACCAAGCTTCCATTGATACAATTTATACTCTGAGTAAAGGTTTAAAAAAATAAAATTAATCTTGGTTTTTAACCAATGACTAAATGTCCTTAGCTTGAAGTCCTGCAGTATTAAGGAAATTCCAGGGTTTGTTGTAATGCGGTTGGAAGAAAAAGTCTGTAAGTGCCAGTTCATCAATAGTCACTTTCTTTTGAATTGCTAAAGACAAGGTATTGGCAGACTGGGTTAAATCCGCTTTTGACAGAATCTGAGCTCCGAGAATCTCTCTTGTTTTAGAATCAAATACTACTTTCAATAATACCTCTTCATAATCCGGCATAAATTCGGGACGGTAGTTCTCTCTGACTGTTACCGATTTTATATCAATATTATCAAATTCTGCAGTGCATTGAGTCAATCCCGTTACTGCATAATTAAGGTCATAAATTTTTATTGCCGAAGTTCCTTGTGTACCCAAATACCTTGTTGTAGGCTTTTCCAGATTTAATGCTGCAAGTGTTCCCATTCTGACAGCATTGGTTGCCAAGGGTATGTACTTACGGATTCCTGTGGGGTTATAAATTGACGCACAGCAGTCCCCGGCAGCAAAGATATCTTTTTTACTTGTCTGCATGTACTCATCTACAATTATTGCCCCATTAGGCAGCATCTCAAGCTTGTCTTTGAATAATCCTGTACTTGGCCGAAAACCAATACAAAGAACGACAAGATCAGCATCATACCCTGCTTTATCAGTTTTAACCTCTTTAATCTTATTTTGGTTTCCGATGAAATTAGTTACAGTTTCTCCCAGGGCTAGTGTAATACCTTTGGCTTTCATCTTTTCTTCTGCAATATCCGTAAACTCTTTGTCAAAATACTTGCTTAGTATTCTGTTTTCGGTGTCTATCAAGGTAACCTTTTTTCCTTTCGTGGCAAAGGCTTCTGCCAGTTCCACACCGATATATCCTGCTCCTACCACTACAATGTTCTGAGCGGTTTTTTCCTTGCTGACTATTTCTTTTGAGTGGTTATAATTTTTTGCCGGAAGAACTCCTTCCAGCTGAATACCTTCAATATTAGGAATAATGGGCCATGAACCTGAAGAAATTATCAGCTTGTCATAATTGTCCTCAAAGCTGCTTCCCGTTTCTATGTTCTTTACTAACAGGGTTTTTTTATCAACATCTATATCCATAACCTCATGACGCATCCGGGTTACTATACCCATCTCTCTTAACTTCTCGGGTGATGAATAAAACAAGCTTTCGGGATTCTTTACCACACCGCCTACATAAAGGGCTATACCGCAGGAAAGGAAAGAAATATTATCATTCTTTTCATAAACCGTTATTTCCGAACCGGGGTAAAGTTTTACCATATTATTAATTGCTGCTGTCCCTGCATGCGTACATCCGATTACCACTATTTTCATACTACATCCTCCTCTGCTTACTTGTAAACATATCCCATATATACCACCTAATATATTTTATAAACAGAATCAGTATTCCATTTCTTTTTTTGCAAATAAAAAGTACATCCACCTTAGAATGTACCTTAAAGAAATCTTATTTGATTATGTATGCTCTATCTGTTTTCATAATATGATTCGCAATCCATTCTACCGTAAAATCAAGCAATTCCATTAAGTACTGGTCTTGGTCCTTATCTATCCTGCTATAGTCCGCATTACTGATTTTTTCAATAAAGTCATGATGTTCAACTTTATGGGAGAGCAGCTTTCGGTATCCTATACTATGCATGTATTCTTCTTCGTAAGTAAAGTGAAAGACCGTGTAATCTTTTAGTTCCGTAATAAGGTGTACAATTTCATCATATTTGTCCGTAATAAGCTGATTTTTTGTGACAGCATAAATTTCTGAAGCAATCTGAAATAACTTTTTATGCTGTTCATCGATTTTCTCGATTCCAAGAATGAATTCGTCCCTCCATTCTATCATATGGACCCTCCTTAAATGTAGTGTATACCAAGATTATACCTACTTCCCGAAATATAAACAATACAAAGGATTGAATTTAAACTTAAAAGTGTCATAGAATACCTGCGTAAATGCCGGATTGAAGGCCGTCACCGAAAATTCTTTTTTTACCGTTTTTATTATTATACATTTGAAGGTCTATTTCATGTAAAAACTGATTTACTCCCTTATTCGTTCTTTTATATGTACCAAAGGCGTAACTGTACTTTATACTGTATGGCTTATTGCCACCTGCATTAAACTTGTCTACTACCCCTGAAACCTTCTTCATCAAGTCATGAATCTGAGGTTCTGAACGATTATCAATAAGAACAAGGAATTCATCACCACCGGTGCGGAAAACAATTCCCGAATTCAGATATACTCTCTGCAGCATTTTAACAAATGCCTTCAATGCAAAATCTCCCTCGGAATGACCATATAAATCGTTGATACTTTTGAAGTAGTCAAGGTCTATCATTACCGCTGACAATCGGCTTAAATTACGTTTTTCATAACAATCCAGACATTTTTTCAAAGCCTGTCTGTTTCTGGCTCCTGTAAGTGAATCCTTGTACAGCTCCCCTTGCTGAATAATGACAAATATAAGTATAAGAGCAAGTGAATTATAGCACCATATATAGCCTGTTTTATTTAAAATAAGCTGCAAGGCTGTTACTGCGGCTGTTATTATGCTTACTGACATAATATAAATGTATTCAACCTTTAAGAGCAGCTTCCGTCTTTTTAATATTATATAAATACTATAGGATAACAGAAGCAAACTTATTGAGAATGGTAGAAAGTATCTGATGGAAACCATGTCTGATTTTAAAATAAAAATTGCGGTAATGGTATTTGCAAAGAATAATAAATTAAAAACCATACCTACCTGTTTCTTAATCCTGAATGGATTTGAGAAATAATTACATACAAACAACAAAAATGTATAAGCCAGAAGAGGAGATACTATAAAGTTAATACCCCGTGTTATTCTTGGAAGCATCAAGGGAACTTCATTGTTTTCTGATATGATATCTAAAAACAAGTTCGATAGTGTAAGAAATAAATTCAATAGTGCTGCTGAAAGATACAGTCTTCTGATTACAGATCTTTTCTCCAGAACGCAATTAGCATAAATCATAAAAAGCAACAAGGTTGCAAAAGAGATAATTGTCAATTGATGATTAATTAATGTTTGCATAAGATTTATCTCCTTTATGTTTTTTATTCCACATTTTGTTATATTATATTAATATTTTACATTATTATTCATATTTTTACAACAAAATAGTCTAAATTTTTACATTTAAAATGTTTTGTTAGAACTTACAAATTAAGGGTATATTTTATACTGAGCAGATACTCTAAGAAAGTGAGGATATTTAATATGAAAAATAAATCTATAAATAAAATAGTAATTGTGGGTACGGGCTTTGTCGGTTCAACCACTGCCTATACTTTAATGGTAAGCGGTCTGGTTTCTGAAATTGTACTTATAGACCAAAACACAAAAAAAGCTGAAGGCGAAGCTATGGATATGAATCACGGTATGCCATTTGTAAGGCCTGTGAGAATATATAACGGAAATTATGAAGACTGCAAAGGTGCCGATATTGTTGTAATAACCGGAGGTGCAAACCAGAAACCGGGTGAAACCAGAATTGACCTTGTAAATAAAAATACTGAAATTTTCAAGGATATTGTTGGAAATATCATTAAATATAATACAGACTGTATTTTGCTTGTTGTTACAAACCCTGTGGATATTTTAACCTACGTAACCTACAAGCTGTCCGGGTTCCCCAAAAGCAGAGTTATAGGCTCCGGGACAGTTCTGGACACTGCACGTTTCAAATACATGCTTGGGGAACATATGGGAGTTGACCCAAGAAATGTACATGCATATATAATCGGTGAACACGGAGACACTGAAGTCCCTACCTGGAGCCTTGCATCCATAGCCGGAATACCAATGGACGCTTATTGCAAAGAATGTAAATCTTGCGATGATGAAAGCTTCAAGCGTGATACTTTTGACAAGGTAAAAAATGCAGCTTATGAGATTATTGACAAAAAAAATGCAACCTACTATGCCGTTGCTCTTGCAGTAAGAAGAATTGTGGAGGCTATTGTCCGTAATGAAAACTCCATATTGACAGTATCAAGCCTTTTCGAAGGAGAATACGGTCTAAATGACATATGTCTCAGTATTCCCAGTCAGGTAAATTCAGAGGGTGTTTCAAGGATTTTGAATGTTCCTCTGAACAGCGAAGAAGCAGGTTTACTTAATAAATCCGCCCAGGCTTTAAAACAGGTTATCAGCGGACTTAATTTATAAATGTCTTTTAATTCGGATGCGAGCCGGTAAGGCAGGCATCCGAAAAAGTTCATTTATACAAGTATTTTCTTTAGTATGGCATCGCTCTGAAGCAGTTGTTTTGCTTTTTCTCTGTTTTCCGGCACATGAATATAAGTGTATCTGCCGGGCTTAATGGACGGTGCAAGGTCAATTGCCTTTTCGAAGTCCTCGGCTTTCATTTTTAAGGTTTCAACAAAATCAAAGAAGCCAGTATCTGTCAGGAATTTTTCTACACGCTGATATCTGTGTTCCTGAACTCTGCTCATCAAATACGTTGCAATACCCACCTGGATTCCATGTAGTTGTGGATTTTCCAGAAGCTTATCCAATGCATGAGATATAAGATGCTCACTGCCGCTGGCAGGTGCGCTGCTGTCTGCTATCTGCATTGCAATTCCGCTCATTGTCAGAGAGTCTACCATTTCCTTTAAAAAGAAGTTTTCTGTCACCTGAGTATACGGCATTCTAACAATACTGTTTACAGATTTTTTTGCCATCATTGCGGCAAAGTCATCAACTTTTGCTGCATTGTTCCTTTCTTCAAAATACCAGTCGTATACGGCGGTTATTTTAGAAATAATGTCTCCTAACCCTGAATAAATAAACTTCATCGGTGCATTTTTTAATACATCTAAATCAACTATAATTCCAAAGGGCATTGAAGCGTGAACTGATGTGCGTCTGCCATTTATAATCAAAGAACATCCAGAGCTGGAAAAACCGTCGTTTGAAGTTGATGTAGGTATGCTTATAAATGGAAGCTTGTTTAAAAAAGCTATATATTTGGCAGCATCAAGTACTTTACCTCCCCCTACTCCGACAACCGCATCGGTTTTAGACGGTATGGAAAATGCCTTTGGCATAAGATTTTCAAGCTTTATATCATCATAGTCATATGTTTCAAGAAGGTTAAGTGATTTTTTTGTCTTTATGGATTCAAGAATCTTTTCACCAAATAAGTCGCGGATTCCTTCTCCAAACAATACTACAACATTATTAATTCCTGCTCTTTCAATATATGCCCCCACACTTTCCAGTATATTATTATTAACTTCAAGTATGGAAGGAATTTCAATCCTGTGTACGAATGCCATTATTTTAACACCTCCATTAATGAATAATTTTTACTCAAAATTTGTAAGTATTTTTTCCCTGACCAGATATTTTGCAATTTCATCAAAATGTTCAAAGGCTATATATGGAGCTTTTTCTTTTGTAAGCCAATCTTTTAGTGAACTTGTTGCAAATGCACAGTCTGCTTCCTTTGCTGCACCAATATCAGGCTCGCTGTCACCTGCAAAATACACCTTTTCATATTTTTCTTTTAGTGTAAGAATTACTTTTTGCTTATCTACGCCCCATAATTTTGAATAAAACTCACTGTTGGGATCGGGCATTATCTCAATTCCCCTGTTATGATATCTTCCTTCCATTGAAATAACAGTAACATTTTTGATTTTGAAATACTCCAGAAGTTTATTGATATAGTATGAAGTTCCCGCACTTAATATATAAAAATCTCCCCCGTTGTTTTCCACCATCTGAATAAATTTAACAGCATACGGATCAAGGGGAAGTTCCAGGATATCCTGCAATATTTCCTCTTCACTTCTGTCCATTGCTCCAAACATTTTATTCAGAAAATCCACATTTATCTTTTTAGTTTTCTTCCATTCTTCGTAATAATCCCATGCCCAATCTTTTAAGTATTTGTCCATGACAATATGATAAAAATCCCTGTCAGTCAGTGTTCCGTCAAAATCAGATACAAATGCAAATTTTTTCATCATACATAGCTCCGTTCCGGCATTAGTATGCCATTAATTTACTGTATGTTTTCTTTCATATAATAACATAATTTCTAATAGCATTATTATAATATAATTTTAGTTTTGCATTTTATTGATAAATAATCATTGCAAAACTTGGCAATAGTAATTATTATTGAATAGTATATAAATTTATTAAGGTAAAGGAATAAAAATGGAAAATTTAAGTTTTAAAGATTTATCTCTCTCGGACGAAGTACAACATGCAATTGCCGATATGGGCTTTGAAGAGGCAACCCCTATTCAGTCCCAGTCAATCCCATATATTTTGGAAGGCAATGATCTGATTGGTCAGGCTCAGACCGGAACAGGAAAAACCTGTGCATTCGGAATACCGGCAGTGGAAAAAATAAATCCACAAATTGATACTATTCAGATTTTGGTTCTTTGTCCAACTAGAGAGCTCGCTATACAGTCAAGCGAAGAATTAAGAAATGTATTGAAATATAAGGATGGGATAAGGATTCTCCCTGTATACGGTGGACAGCCCATAGACAGACAGATTATGGCTTTAAAGAAGCGTCCACAGATAATCATAGGAACCCCGGGTCGTGTTATGGACCATATGAGACGTAAAACTCTTAAACTGGAATCACTCAAAATGATTGTTCTTGATGAAGCCGATGAAATGCTAAACATGGGTTTCAGAGAAGATATAGATACAATATTGGAAAAAGTTCCTGAGGACAGACAGACTATATTGTTCTCTGCTACAATGCCAAAAGAGATTCTGGAACTTACAAAGAAATATCAGAAGGATCCCATTCATATAAAGATCGCCCACAAGGAACTCACCGTTCCAAGTATCGAACAGTATTACCTTGAAGTAAAGGAATCTACAAAGCTTGAAGTTTTGTCACGACTGATAGATACCAATGACATCAAGCTGTCTCTTGTATTTTGTAATACAAAGAAAAGAGTTGACGAGGTTACAGCCAGTCTCCAGTCAAGAGGTTTTTCAGCAGAAGCACTACACGGCGACATGCGTCAGGAACACCGAGACAAGGTTATGTCTCTTTTCAGAAAAGGTAACTTTGATATACTCATTGCAACTGATGTTGCTGCAAGAGGTATTGACGTAGATGACGTTGAAGCCGTATTTAATTATGACCTGCCTAATGATGAAGAATATTATGTACACAGGATAGGCCGAACAGGTAGAGCCGGCAGGACAGGTAAAGCCTTTACATTTATCTCCGGAAGGGAAATGTACAAGCTCAGAGATATACAACGTTATACGAAATCTACCATTTCCCCCATGAAGCCACCAAGCCTCAATGAGGTTGAAGAAAAGAAATTGTTAAACGTTTTGAATACCTTAAAAGAAAACCTAAAGGATGAGAGCATTTCCAAATTCACCAGCCATATTGAAAGATTCATTGATACAATCAATAATGAATCTGAAGAACAGGATGATAATTTTGTAACCTCTCTTGATGTTGCAGCTGCACTATTGAAAATGTACGGTGAACAAAGCGGAAATCTGCCAAGTGAAGTTAATGAAATTGACAATGCGGTAGAACCGGGCAGCAGCAAAGACATGGTAAGATTATTCATCAATATTGGAAGCGAAAGCAAAATACAGCCCAAGCATATTATTGAAAGTCTTGTGGCATCAACCGGGCTTCCAGGTAAACTTGTAGGTGCAATAGACATATTTGACAGGTATTCATTTGTAGAGGTTCCAAAGGAATTTGCTCCTGAAGTGCTGAAATCAATGAAGAACTATACTATAAAAGGAAAACGCATTAATATAGAAAAATCAAATGCAAGAAAGAAAAGCGGACGCGGATCGTCATTTAACCGTTCGACACCGCCTAACAGACGTAGTCCTAAAAAATCCAAGTAAAACATAAAAACAAAACTGGGCTGTCGCATTAGTTCGAATTTACTAGTGTACAGCTCATTTTTTATTTTTGGCAATAAAAAAAGCCTCTTGCGATAGGCTATTTCAATGTTTTTTGGGTTTTGTCATGCTCAGGGTATTTCTTTTCAGAAGCATCAAACGATTCCCCCAGACATTCCTCGATAACACTTGGTGTTACCAAAAATGATCCCTTATTCAATTTTACCACCTTCTTTCAACTACACTGTAAGTATATACCCAATCTGTTCAAATAGCAAATTAAATTTATACCATGGTAAAAAGTTGTTATTTTGACATAAACAGTAAATGATGGTATTATTGTTTTCAATCTTGCAAGATAAAAATGCTATTTGTCTGTGACGACAGGCAGATAAAAAATTTATGAACTTTTAAAAGGAGTATTAAATGAAATCAGCAAAGAGAATTTTAAGTACTGTTTTGCTATCTGTTTCACTTATTGCAAGTAGTTTTCCATCAGTTTATGCTAACACTGAAAACGCTGACTATAATGCTAAAATGGAAGCAATTCAATCAAAAGAAGTTATTCCATCATTTTTATCAGGAGACTTAACAGCAGAATCTGAAAAAACTCCACAACAAATAGTTGAGCAATATGTTGCTCAAGAGTCCCAAAAAAACAATTTACCACAAATACAGTTTAAAGTTACAGAGCAATTTGTAAATTCAGTGAACAGAACGGTAGTAAAAACCATACAAACTTATAATGGTGTACCTGTTCAAAATAGCGACAGAAACTATTTTATCAATACTGACGGTGTTATTGTGTATATCGTTGGAAACTATGTGTATGATATAGCTGATAGAGTATCCTTGGCCGTTAAACCCGCCGATGTGTCTCCAGAAACAATCCTGTCTGTAATCGAGGAGGATTTGGGATTTAAGCCAGTATATACTGAAGCTCCTAAAAGCCAGTTGCTTCTATATCCCGTAGATGGAAAATTCGACTACATATATAAAGTAAATATCAAATTCAATAATCCCACATTTAAGAGCTATGCATATTATATTTATGCCAGTAATCTGTCCATATTAGGGAAAAACAATCAGGAATTAAGTCTTGAAGAGCCCGCTGTAGGATCAGGTATGGGACAATCCGGAGTAAAACAACCGTTAAAAATGGTAAAAGATAATAACGTATACTATCTGAAAAACACCGTTGAAAATCTAAAGACTATGCAAGAATTGGATGGAACATATAGCGAAAATGATGATTACTTTAACACAGATACGGGAACAAATTATCAGAAAGATGCCGTAGATGCCCATTATAATATGACAAATGTTATAAATTTCTTTAAAGGTGCACCTTTTTACCGTAATGGAAGCGATGATAACGGATCTGAGTATACTATTGCTATTATAAAAGACAGCAGTAACGTCTTTAATGCCTTTGCAAATATAAATAATGTAAGAATTGGTGCTGGAAAAGGTCCAGCAGGTAAATCTGTTGCCGCTGCGGTAGATGCTATGGCACATGAATTTACTCATGGAATACTTTCGTCGGAAGGCTTAGGAGATTCCAGTGATGGTCACTTCGAATTTAATCCACCTTTAACAGATCGTTTATCATTACACGAGGGCATATCTGACGTATTTGGAACAATATGTGAGTACTTTCTCCCAAATGAAGGTACACCTGATTGGACAATAGGTGAAGATACTGGAGAAATTTTCAGGGATTGTGCCAACCCTGTAATTGATAATTACGCCGAATATCAAAGCCGTATTTTAGCATGTGAAGAAGACAGAACTCTAAAATATCCCAAGCCACATGAAGGCGGTGGTGTTATTACGAAAGCCGCAAGTCTTATGGCACTGGGCGGAACATTTAACAACACTGTTGTTGAAGCAATAGGAATGGACAAAATAGCAAATATATTCTATCATGCCATTAATGATGGATATATAAATTATGACATGAAATATATTCAATTTGCAGCAGCACTTCTCCAGTCGGCAGAGACATTATATGGACAAAATAGCACTGAAGCAAATACTGTAAGAAGAGCTTTGGGTGCTGTAGGTCTTGATTTGAGAATTCTACAGTCATCAGGTACGTCATTGATAATAACCTGGCTCCCATTCGGAGAAGCAAGCTCGCAATACGGACTATATAGAAAAGAAACCGGCTCCACAGCCGAACCTGAGTTAGTTGAAACAACCTCTAACACGACCTTAAGTTTTACTGCAATATTGGGGGGGTATTACTATATTGCAAAGGTAGATGGAAATGGAAACAGAATTTCTGAATTGGGTAACCCTATAACTCGGTTTTTCTCCCATCCCGCTCCGCAAAACTTCCACATTACAAACAGATCCGGTCTTAGTATAGGCTTCGGGTGGGATGGTACAATCGGTAAAAAATATGCCATATACAGACAGGCCGAAGGTTCAGAAGATGCACCCGAAAAATGTGTGGAAACCACAAACACAACAGCAACAGTTGATACATTATACGGAAACTATAATTATTATGTAGTTCAGATAGACGATAACGGAGAAATAATATCTTCCCTGAGCAATTCTGTTCTGGTTGAGACTTTATATAACGCTCCTCAAAACTTCCATATTACAAACAGATCAGGCTTACAAATAAACTTCGCATGGAATGGTACATCTGGTGCTAGGTATGCCATATATAAAGTGGCAACAGGAACAACCGACTTACCTGTAAAATGTCTTGAAACTACAAATACAAATTTAACAGTCGAAACGTTAATCGGAAGCTATGATTTTTATGTTGCACAGGTAGATGAAGCAGGAAACAGAATTTCTTTTCTAAGTCAACCCATAACTGTAGTATCTTAAAGTGTAAAACAAATAATATATTATCTAAATTAAAGAGGCATCTGCAAAACAAATGTTTTGCAGATGCCTTTTTTGGCAAATACTTTAAATTAAATGTGCCTTTTTGAGAAGCTTTATAATTACTGTAGCACTTTCAGCCCTCGTAACATTATTCTTAGGATTAAGCATTCCTTTGTTTCCCACAAACAATCCACTGTTAACACAGATAGCCGCTCCGTCTTTTGCCCATTTAGAGATATTGCCGGAATCAGAGAAATTTTTGTTCAGATTATCGGTATTTGTCAGTGTTGTTTCCATTCCCGCAATTTTCATGGCCTTTGAAATCATTGTCATGGATTGTTCCCTTGTGATCAAATCATTTGGCCCGAATTTACCGTTAGTATAGCCGGTAATAATTCCATATTGGTATGCAGTACAGATATATGAATAATATGGATTATCCTTGCCCACATCCGAGAAATTATCAGCAAACTCAGAACCCTTCAACCCCAAAGCCTTTACTATCATTACTGCAAATTCTGCTCTTGTTACTGCTCTATCAGGAGTGAAATTTCCATTTCCCGTTCCGCTGACTATGAGCCTTGAACCTGCATCATTTACGTAATCCTTTGACCAGTGTTCTTCTACATCCTTGAATGTCAGCGGATTGTATATAAGTGCATATGTGCTGTTTGTCAAGCTGTTTATCTTTGCATAATACCTGTTGTCAATTACACTAACCGCAGTAGGTACATGTGTGAATGAACCGTCAGGATTATATACAACACCTGTAGTTATTTTTTTAGGGTCAATTCCCTCCGGTATTGCTACTGTTCTTGCAACGTAATTGTTAAAAGAAGAAATTGTAACTTCCCTGCCTGCATTTGTAAATGATATTTCAAACTCAACAGGTTTGCCTTTAAGCTCAAAGCCTTTTTTGTCTGCATCATCTTTTATTTTATTTGATTTGTCGTTAGTTGCTTTAGTAACTGTTACTTTTACTGAAATGTCTTTAAGTTCAGGGTTGCCACCCAGTTCTTTCACTATTTCATCGAATTTAACAGTGTTTGCAGGTAGGATATACGATGCATTTTCTGTTTTAATTTCAATAATAGCGTCCAATTCTGCCATAGCCTTTAATGTACTGGCCTTAAGCTCTCCTACAACTTTATCAGAACCGTTATTTACAGGAATTACTACCTTCTTTTCCTTATCCGGATCAGTTTTTTGCATTTCATTAAGGGTCTTCTGCACTTCCGTTTCGTCCAGATTTACCTTTGTGGTTTTAGTGTTGTTTGTATTCTGAACATCAACAGCTATATTTTTCAGAGAATGATCTCCTACATCTATATCTATTGTTTCTTTTGGCGTTTCATGAGTTGTATCGCCACCTGTCGGTGGATTTTCTGTTGTGCCGGTTCCTGAAACCTTAAACTTAAATGGACTATTTACTGCATCTTTGCCCGTTATGATTATTTCGGCAGTTTTAGTTCCTGTAGAAGTCGGTTTAAAGACTATGGAGAAGGTGGCCGTTGTTTTTCCGGCAATAGTACTTATAGATTCATTTTTTAAAGTGAAATCCGAACCTGATAATGATATTAACTTATTTATTCCATCTTCTACAAGTTCATTGTTACCGATATTTGATATTGTGAACTCAAGCTCACTTTCCTTGCCTGTCTTTGTATTTTCGAAGTTTACGGTGTTACCGTTTGAAATTTCAGAACCATCCTTTTTAAGCATCTTTATTAAAGGTCTATCATGGTCTTTAATAATTCCTTCTGCTTTGATATCTCCTGTTTCAGGTTTCAAAACAACAAATAAATTTTCGTCAGGCTCTCCTGTTTTGTCTCCGTTAATATTTACAGTTATTGACTTCGATATTTCACCGGGAGCAAATTCTAACTTTCCGGACACTGGAGTATAGTCATTATCAGCTGATGTTGCTGTACCGTCCTCTGTTGCATAATTGATGGAAACTGTTTTTTCACACTTGGCTGAAAGCGTTACATTGAACACCATCGGTGTAGTCCCGGAATCTCCTTCGTCTACTTCCACCTTACTTTTATCAAATGTCAAAGAAGGTATCGGATCGTTGTCATTAATTGTGCATACCGCTGTTCCTTTTAAAGTATTTATTTCCGCTCCGGTTGAAGGATTGGAAAGTATCAATGAAAATGTTTCATTATCTTCATACACGGTGTCCCCATTTACATTTACATTGATTATTTCGCTTTTCAGACCAGCAGCTATTTTAAATTTACCAGCTACAGCCGTATAGTCTTTTACGTCTTTTGCCGTTCCGTCTAATGTAGCATAATCTACATATATGTCCTTGGCACTTGCCGGTGAAACAGATACATTAAAGGTAGCAATACTAGGGTCTGAATTACCTTCATTTATTGGAGTAGTTTCAACTGATATTTTCGGTATGGATTCATTATCAGTTATAGTTCCTGTCCCTGTAGTCTTCCCCATTTCTACGGTTGGGTCTGATAAATCGAACAGTTCAACATCGAAGGTTTCAGTTCCCTCATATAATTCATCATTGTTTATGTCAACGGCTATAGTCTTATCCCCATTTTCACCTATATCAAAAGTAACAGTACCTTCCTGTTGTACATAATCTTCTCCCACTACAGCAGTGCCGTTTTTCGTTCTGAATTTGACTTTTACAATTTGAGAGCATGGTTTGCTTAGCGATACCTTAAATTCTATCTTGGGGGCAGCTCCTTCTTCTATAGTTGCATCCTTTATAGATATGGTCGCCGTATCGTTATCCGTAATTGTGCCTGTAGCAGTATAAGTCGCCTGGTTAGCATTTGTAGCTGTCAAATTCAGTGCAACTGTCTCACTTAGCTCCTGCATATCGTCCCCTAAAACAGTCACTTCAATTTGCTGAGGGCTTGTGTCACCCGGAGCAAAAGTCAGAGTTTTACCAGTAATAGCTGTATAATCTATTCCTTGAGTAGCGGTTCCATCAGTGGTTGAACAATTTACCGTTACATCTTTTCCGCTTTTTGCCGATAGTTGCACTTCAAATGTAAGCTTGGTAGTATTGCCGGAATCACTTTCTTCTACCTCCGGATTAGATACAATTAAGTCTGGAGCAGCATCATCGTCCTTTATAGTACATTTCGCAGTGGTAGAAGTACCCAAATCCGCACCCACAGGATTTTCTATCGCAAGTGAAAAATCTTCATCATCTTCATCTAATGTGTCATTTATTACATCTACTTGGATGGTTTTGCTTAGTATGCCTTTTGGTATGGTTACTGTTCTTGATACTATACCAGTATAGTCTTTAGTATCTTTTGCTAACCCGTCTGATGTTGAATACTCTACAGTGACATCTTCATCACTTGCTTCTGACAATGAAACAGTAAATTCCGCCTTTGCAGTACCAGAATCTTTTTCATTGAATTCAGGTGTAACAGGTGCCACCGTCACCGTAGGCATCGGGTCTGTGTTGGTTATTACTAAATCTTTTGATTTAATGTCTCCCGTGCTTCCGTTTGTAACATTAGCATCTGAGATACTAATTGTAAGTGTCTTGTCTTTATTAAATTTATTATTTGGTATTCCTATAATTTGCACTGAACCTTCTGTATCTGTGCTGTGTATTGTAATAGTATCGTTTGAAACTGTAAAATCCTTATCTTTTTCAGCACCTGCAAAAGATAATTTTACTTTTACATCCTTGCTTGATTTATTTGTAAGTGTAGCTTTTACGGTTGCCGTATCAATTCCGCTTTCTGATATTGACCCTGGTGTTATGCTTAAAATTACTTTTGGCTCGGTTTCGTTATCAGTAATTGTCAGGGTATCCGAAGTAGTTGTATCTTTTTCTCCATATTCCACAGTGCTTATTCCAACGGTTACACTCTTATCACCTGAAAAGATATCATCGTCCTTTGGAGTTATGTTAACCTCACCAGAAGGATTTCCTGCAGGTATTGAAATTGAAGTGGGAGCGTTAAAATCAGTTCCGTTTACTGCACCTGAAAAATCAAGATTAACTTTTACATTTTCATAGGTCTTATTCGAAAGATCAACGATTATTTTTGCAGTACCACCATTCTCACTAATACTGCTTTCATCAATACTTAGGGATACTTTCGGAGGAGAGTCATTGTCCTTTATGGTGCATGTAGCCTCTCCGTCTAGAATACCTCCGACACTAGGATTTGAAATAGTGACTTTAAAGGTTTCCGATTTTTCTAAGTCAGTATCATCTTTTATTGGTACTTTTATTTCTCCATAGTCATCCCCGGCAGGAATGGTAATTGTGTCATTTAGTTTAGTGGCATCCAAATCATCTGCTGTTGCAGTGTCGGGTATGATTGAGTAATTGACAGTAATATCATGTGTGTAAGCCTTTGTCAGATTTACTCTGAAGGTTGCACTCTGCCCTTCAGTAATCTCAGGGGCATCGGCTATTGAAAGGTCTGTAAGGTTTGAGAAATCAAAGGAATCTAGGGCAATAAAAAGAGGTTTACTGTCATCTGAAGTTGTTATCACAACGGTATCTATATCATACCAGTTATCCCCGAATTGAAGATTTCCTCCATACATATTACCTAGAGAAGTTCCA
>JAEZIU010000121.1 GCA_023436485.1 Bacillota bacterium
CAGTGCCTCTTTCCTTCTTTTTGCTGCCTCTATAAATACTGTCAGGTTATCCTTGGCCTTGGATTGTCCTATGTACTCATCGAATCTTTTGGGTCTTAAACTTACCTCATCAAAATCATCAGTACGGGTACCGGCCTCAACAAGCCTCTCATCAGTTAAATCCGTCATATTAGCCTCCATGAGCCGTTAGCTACGGCTGCCAAAAAATATTGTAACTTCTTCTCTTATCCTCGCCACGTTCCTTGAATAAGGAAGGCTATCTCGAGATTGACTTCAGTGCTTTCTTAATTACTTCTTCTACACTCATTCCCTCTTCATAAATACCACTTACAGTACTTGACGCTTCTACAGAGCCGTATCCCAAAACCATTAAAGCACTCACAGCCTCAGACAGAACAGAATCTCCCGCAGCCCCGCTGTTTTCGAGACTAGACGCAGGTATTGAAGCTGTCAGCTGTTCCTTTGATATTTTGTCCTTGAGCTCTAGAATGATACGCTGAGCCATTTTCGTTCCTATACCCGGGGCTTTTGTCAATGACTTTGTATCCTGGGTGACAACAGCCAATGCGAACCTTGATGGCGACAGCGTTGAAATCAATGATATTGCAGCCTTTGGCCCAACTCCAGAAACCGCCAGAAGCATCTCAAACATAGAAAGTTCCTCAACTGTACCAAAGCCGTAGAGGGCTGCAATATCTTCCCTGACGTAATAATGAGTATGGATCTTTACCGGTGTACCAAGCTGCCCCAGACTATTTATTGTAGAAAGTGCTGTAAATATTTTGTACCCTATCCCACCGGTTTCTACAATTATACTGTCGTTGTTCTTTACCTCGACTGTTCCTTTTATGTATGCAAACATTTTTATTCTCCAATTATTTAAGTAATAAATCTAAAACCTTTCGTTTCCCAGCAACGAACCCATTCTATGGGAGTTTCCGTGACATATTGCCACAGCCAGGGCGTCTGCTACGTCGTCCGGTTTTGGAATTGCCGGAAGGTTCAAAATAGCCTTTACCATCTGCTGTATCTGTGCCTTTTCTGCCCTGCCGTAGCCAACAACCGATTGTTTGACCTGCAGGGGCGTGTATTCAAATATATCTATTCCTGATTTGGCAGCCGCAAGTACTGCTACCCCCCTGCCATGTCCCACAGTAAGTGCAGTCTTAATATTCTTATTGAAGAACAGTTCTTCTATGGATATTGCATCAGGCTTGTACTTATCTATCAATTTTTCAAGTTCATTATACAGTACCAGAAGCCGGTCTGAAAATTTCATGGATGCTCCTGTAGTAATGGCACTGTAGTCCAAAACCGAAAATTTGTTCCCTTCATATTTTACAACACCATAGCCTGTAATTGCAAATCCAGGGTCAATCCCCATTATTATCACTTTAAAACCCTCCGCCAAACTAATATTGTTTAATAAATTTTTGTATAATTATAGATGAGTATTGCATATTTATACAATTTGTTGTATAATAAACCCAAGCTACACGTCAGCGAAGAATGCAGTTCCTTGGGACATTGCTTTTTGCTGACTAATTCAAATCATATATATTTTAGCATACTTTTTATATGTTGTTTAAGAGAAATAAATCTGCATTTATATTCGTTTTATTGCTGGAGAATCAGCGGAAAGGGTGGTTGAAATGAGTAAGGAAAAGGTTTTACTGGCGTATTCAGGTGGACTTGACACCTCAATAATTATTCCATGGCTTAAAGAGAACTACGGTTATGAAGTTATTGCCATGGCAGGAGATGTGGGACAGGGCGAAGAGCTTGAACCATTAAATGAAAAAGCAATCAAAACCGGTGCATCAAAACTTTACATAGAGGATTTGCAAGAAGAATTCATAACCGATTTTATATATCCTACTTTGAAAGCAGGTGCAATTTACGAAGGTAAGTATCTCCTGGGAACATCTTTTGCAAGACCTATAATAGCAAAAAGAATGGTTGAAATTGCCATTAAGGAAGGCTGTACGGCTATTTGTCACGGGGCTACCGGTAAGGGTAATGACCAGGTAAGATTCGAGCTTACAGTAAAGGCTTTAGCTCCACATCTTAAAATAATCGCACCTTGGAGAATTTGGGATATCAAGTCAAGAGAAGATGCTATCGATTATGCTGAAGCAAGAAATATTCCTATTCCCGTAACCAAAAAGGATAATTACAGCATGGACAGAAACCTTTGGCATTTAAGTCATGAGGGTTCTGATTTGGAAGATCCTTGGAACGAGCCTCAGTATGATAAGCTTCTAAAGCTGATGGTTTCTCCTGAAAAGGCTCCTGATGTGCCTACATATGTTGAAATTTATTTTGAACAAGGCGTTCCTAAAAAGGTTAACGGTGTTGGATATAGTCCTATTGAAATGATGGATGTTCTCAATAAGCTTGCCGGCGAAAACGGTGTCGGCATAGTTGACATGGTTGAGAACAGACTTGTTGGAATGAAGTCAAGAGGTGTATATGAAACTCCTGCAGGAACAGTTTTATATGCTGCTCACAGAGAGCTTGAACTGCTCTGTCTTGACAGAGACACTCTCCATTACAAGGACGTTATTGCACAAAGATTTGCTGAACTTGTGTATTTCGGACAGTGGTACACTCCTCTTCGTGAATCCTTGTCAGCATTTGTTGATAAGACTCAGGAAACTGTTACAGGAACTGTAAGAATGAAGCTTTACAAAGGAAATTGCATGCCTGCAGGTGCTAAGTCTGAATACTCCCTGTATAGTGAAGAAATTGCTACCTTCAGTAAAGACGAAGTTTACAATCAGAAGGATGCAGAAGGCTTTATCAACCTCTTTGGTCTCCCAATGAAGGTTAGGGCTCAGATGCTTCAAAATAAGGATATCAAATAGATTTAACAGAATGTTGCAATAACAAAATATTCACATACAATAAGGCATACCGGTAGACCATAGGTTTTCAAAAGACCTCTTGATTATGCAGGTATGCCCTTGTTTGATATATAAGATTTTTAATCCTAACTTAATTGAGGTGTATATTATGAAACTTTGGGGCGGTAGATTTGCAAAAGGAACAGACAAACTGGTAGATGATTTCAATTCTTCCATACGTTTTGACAGCAGAATGTACAAGCACGATATTCTGGGTAGCATCGCCCACGCAAATATGCTTGGAAAATGCGGTATTATATCAACTGATGAAAGCAGCCTGATTCAAAGTACTCTTAAAGATATTTTTAATGATATAGAAGCCGGAAAAATCGATTTTGAAATAGATGCAGAAGACATTCATATGAATGTTGAAAAAATTCTAATATCAAGGATTGGCGATACCGGAAAGAAACTTCACACCGGAAGAAGCAGAAATGATCAGGTAGCTCTCGACATCCGTATGTATTTGAGAGATGAAATAATTTCAATAAAAGAAATGGTTTCTATCTTCTTAAGTACTCTTGTAAAAATTTCGGAAGCGAATCTTGATACGATTATGCCGGGTTACACACACATGCAAAGAGCTCAGCCTATTACACTGGCTCATCATATGATGGCTTACTTTGAAATGTTCAAAAGGGATTACCAGAGGCTTTGTGATTGCTATTCAAGATTGAATATCCTTCCCCTTGGTTCTGGTGCTCTTGCAGGAACTACTTATCCTCTGGATAGGTACATGGTTGCACAGGAATTGGGGTTTGACGATGTAACCCAAAACAGTCTTGACGGTGTCAGTGACAGAGATTTTGCAATTGAACTTGCTTCCTGTTTATCAATACTTATGATGCATCTAAGCAGATTAAGCGAAGAAATTATTCTCTGGTCATCACATGAATTCAGTTTTGTTGAACTGGATGACGCCTACAGTACAGGGTCAAGTATTATGCCTCAGAAGAAAAATCCTGATGTAGCAGAGCTTGCTCGAGGCAAGACAGGCAGGGTGTACGGAAGTCTTATGACTTTGCTCACTGTAATGAAATCCCTGCCTCTGGCATACAACAAAGATATGCAGGAGGACAAGGAAGCAATATTTGATGCTGTAGATACCGTTAAAATGTGTTTGCCTGTTTTTTCAAACATGATTGATACCATGAAAGTACGCAAGGCAAATATGTACAAGGCGGCTCAGGGTGGTTTTACCAATGCCACGGACATTGCAGATTATCTTGTAAAAAAGGGTATTCCCTTCAGAAGTGCCCATGAAATAATCGGAAAAATGGTTCTTTATTGCATTGATAACAATAAGGCTATTGATGATATGACAATGGACGAATTTAAGAACTTTTCAGATAAAATTCAGGAGGATGTGTACACTGAAATTAGTCTTGAAAAATGTGTTTCGGGCAGAAAGCTGGTTGGGGGCCCGGCACGGGAAACCGAAGAAAAGGCCATTGAAAATGCAAAAACCTTTATATGTTCGTTAATTTAGCGTAAAATAATATAAGATATTTGTATGGGTGGGTACATTAAAAGTGGTAAAACCCATACAAATATCTTTTTTAATGTTCTTTTAAAAATAGACTATGCGGGCCTTCTGCTGCTGTTAAGTAAAATATTAAGTGATATACTTTCCGAATTTATGTTTAAATTCATACACGATACACGTACTCCTTTTTTTGATAACTCCATTTCTATATCCCTTTTAATTTTATCTATTACTTCTACTTCTTTGCGGGCAATTAATTTGCGTCTTTTTCTAAACATTTTCCCCTCCGATTTGCTTTAGTACTATTGTGTTTAGTTAATCTTTACCTTCTTTTCCAACGCTCTACCCAAACTAAACCATGAATCCCTGAGTTTAAACCGCATCTGCTCATCCATGGTTCTTTCAATTATGTCATTCAACTCCTTTCTTGCCTTAATATAGTCTTTTATATCAAATTCATCCTTTACAAGTATTTTTTCTATTTGTAAAAGCCATTCCTTAATATACTCACTCCCCAAATATTCAGAAGTTATTTTCTTCTTTATATGGAGCACCACTTGTTTTACAGCTTTTCTTTTTACGTCTATATCTGTTTGTATCTTTCTTACCTGTTTTTGACCCATTGAATGTTCACTCCTTCTCTATTTGATACATCAGCAGATATTACCATATATTTACATTTATTATACTATATTTGGTATTTTATTGTAAATCCCGCCAAGGTTTGGTTTAGATATACAGCCTAACGAAATCGGAGTTATTTGCCTTGTTAATCGCTTATATAAAGAGGGAAATAAAACATATTCAGTTAGATAAAAGTATGTTCCGTAAATCAAACTTTATACCGTTTTCCATGCAAAAAGCTGCCGAGCATAATGCCCGGCAGCTTTAATATTAAAGATATTTAATTTTGGTTAGTAAGTAATCAGTTGCTTGCCGTTTAACTTTGCATTATCAACATTTTGCTTTTTTGAATCAGGTACAACCACTGTATCCTTATTACCGTCGCTTACGTACTGTGAACTTCCTTTTCCCATGGCATCCAACCACCATGCCAGGTCACATTCTACCTTTTCCTGTCCCGTAGACCTTACTCTAGGTACAGCAAAAGGATTAAACTTAGGTGAAACGGGTGACGATGATGGATTTGCACCTACAAGTACTATGGAGTTATGTTTGTACTCTGTACCTTGGTAGTTACCCTGAATAACATAGTCCTTTAAACCTTTTGACGCATTTCCAAATGGCAATGAAAATGCCTTAAACTTGTATCCGGGTATGTACTCTTCCATTAATTTCTGATTTCCACCGACTTCCTCAAGCATCTTAGCGGCAGTTTTAACATCCGGCAAAGATACATGTGTCTTTGTATGATTTCCTATTTCAAAGCCCTTATCAATCAAATATTTCAGCCTATCCTGAACTGTCCCGGCACCATTAAAAGTTTCTACTCCAAGGTTCACATAAAATGTACCTTTCAGTCCGAAATCAGGATGTTTACTGTTAAACGCTTCCATAATCCCAACCGCTGATTTCGGATTTGCTTTAAGTTGGCCATCCTGCTCAACAAGATTAAATTGACCTGCTGTACCGTCGTCAAAAGTGAAAACCATAGGTATACACCCGGCCGGAACGTCAATATTATTGTTTATCATGTCCTCAAGGTTTACAAGCCTGTAATTTTTTTGATATAGTTCATCCAATAAGTTTTCAAATTCTGCAAAAGTTGTTGTATATTCGTTTTTTCCCTTTGGGTATGTTTCAACAAAGTTATGAAACATAACAACCATTATTTGCCCAGCTTCGTTGGGTTTAACTTTATTATAGTCAATTTTTATGGGTTGGGGTTTTTGGGAGTTATCGGCTTCCTTTGTATCGTCACCTTGAGCTTGTGTATCTACGGCTGTCTTTGAAGGAGTAGATGTAACTGCTGAAGTACTGTTTGTTGATTTTGCACTCTTATTTCCCGAGTAATATTCATTTACCCCGCATCCTGCGGCAACTGATGAGGTAATTGCCAATGCTAAAATTGCTGCGATGTACTTTTTCATTTGTAATCTCCCATTATTATTCAGTGGTTAGTTAACTTTCATAGTCTACTGCAATAGACGATTCCTTAACAAGCTTTATATGCTCGAGAACTTTAAGATGTGCAGGATGAACCTGATAAGCCTCCATGTCTGCCATTGAATCAAACTTGGTGTAAAGTCCTATATCATATGACCTTTCAGAATGAACAATATCTACTCCAACTTCTATAAATTTCAAACAAGGTATTTGTCCCTTTAATCCAAGCAATAGATCTTTTGTTTTTTGAATGGTTTCTTCACTCTTGTCATTTAATTTGAATAAAACAATGTGTGTAAGCATTTTTTTGTAATACCTCCATGTATTTATTTTATGTATTTCCCTTAATTTTAACTTTGATAAAGAATATAGTCAAACAAAAACAGTAAAGTATTTGTTACATTATTTGGAAATTTGTGTTTTAGTGATTTATTATGGTAAATTATTAAATTTTTACTTGAATTATGTTTTTAATCGTTGTATAATTATACATGGACATGAGTATTAATTCATGTTATTTTTAATGCTTATTTCTATATTTTTGATAAATCCCTATTATTTAAGGGACTGACAGTTATGCCAGTCCCTCTTTTTTTGTATTTTTATTTATTTAGTAGCCAGAAAATTGTATATGGTCATAAGTCCATCCACCCTTGTCATTTTGCTTTTTGGCATAAAGTTTCCGTTGCTGCCGTTCATTGCTTTAAAACCTGCAGCAAGACACACATATCCCAAAAGATTTGGGTTTATTTTATTAGCATCCTTGAAACTGCTTTTGTAAATACCCTTTATCTCAGCAACTTCTCTTAATCCCTTGAATTTTATAAAATACTTGGCTGCATCCTCTCTGGTAATTACGGAAAGAGGAGCTTTTTCCGCCTTTGTTATAATACCCTGGCTAATAAGTTGACTGTACATATTTTCAATCATTTTATCATTATCAGTTGCTTTATCCATATAATAAAAATCATTCAATTGGGAAAGCAGAACAAAATAATCCTTCTGGAGCAGTGCATCAGCCGGTTTAAGTTCATTCTGGATATATCTTATACCCATCTGTGTTAATATTTTTACTTTATCTTCGGCTTTTATTCCGTTTACATCTGTATAGTCTGCAACTTTATCATCTTTGTAAACACTTCCGGAATTATCCAGAATGTCTCCGTTAACTGCACTGATAATGCATGGTTTTGAATTATCTGCCAAATATCCCAGAACGGCATTTTTAGCACTTATTATTCCAAGCTTATAATCTTCAATTACTGTCTCTGCTTCATTGGAATCATCCGGTATGTACTGTATATCAAACCCTATTTTATTAAACAGTACTTTGTTTGCTTCTTCAACGGTAATTATATTTTTGGGATCAGCAAACTTTAATTCCTTTGCCCAATAGGTATAAAAGCTGTCGATATTTCCTGACAAATTATCATATGATATAGAGATATAGTTATCAGGACATTCAATTCCGTTTTCCATTCTTATGTACTTAAATGAATAAAAGTTTTCAGGCTTTGAATCATAGGTTATATTCGAATCGTCATATTTCACTTTAGCATAAATATCAGGCATAAGTGCTTTTAATGTATCCTCACATATTGCTTTTGCTTGTTCAGGAGTCTTTTGGGGAACTGCTCCTGCCTGTGGCATATAATTAGTCCAGAATTCTATTAAATCTCCTGACTTTGCATCTACGGTGATTTGAACTTCCCTTGTCAGCTTTTTACTTTCATCTAAAACCTTAGTGTAAGTCAGAGTCCACGCAAGTGAATTGCTGTTTCTCCAATCTTTGCCTAAGTAAGCATTTGTCATTTTAAATGAACTGTCAAGATTGAAGTTGCCTATAGAACGTAATTTCTTGTCAACAGTTTCCTTTGTAATAAGATTAGAAATGTCGTTCACCGCCTCCAATTCGTCAGGAGTCAGTGCTACATTTGAAACAGTCCCTGAAGCATCCATCACTGCCATTTTTTCAGCTCGGGAAGACAAATCATCTTCATACATTCTGTAATTTGTTGAAGTTTCAACCTCTCCAGTAACAGCATCTATATACTTCTTTGTCTCCTTCGGAACATATGAAAGATATGTTTCACACTTATCATTGTCAAACTTAACATTGTAAACAAGTTTTAGTCCAAGTTTTTCAGCAAATGCCTTTTGTGCCTGATTAAGGCTTATTACCTTTGAAGCATCTTCAAACCTTGTTTTTTTTGAATAATTACATATATAACTTATAACTTTTCCGGTATAACAATTAACTGATACATTAATATAATCACTTTCAAATTTTATACCGTTTTCTTGTCTAACGTAATTTAAGTTATACCCACCGCCATTATATTCGTATATGTTGGTGTCATTGAGTTTGAACTTATCCAAAAGTTTAGGATTCAGACGATTTACAAACTGTTCTGCTGTCTTAAGAGCCTGTTCCCTTGAATACTTAGGTATCTTTTTACCACCATTCTGCGTGTAATCATATGTATTGTAGGATGAAATAAAGTTGTCTTCATCTACTTGTACATTTACTTCCTTTTTCGAATCTTTGTCGTTCCAAGCAAGGCTCCACCCAATTCGGTCATTACTGTTGAAAATGTCGTAACTAAATTTAGTACATTCCTTTGGAATGTCAATCTTTGATTTAACAAACTTAATAGCACTTTGCAGCTCTTTGTCCAAAGTTGCTGAGCCATCGGCTGCCATTGCAGGTATCATAAAAACCACTAAGACAGCAAACACTAACAACATTGAAATAAATCTTTTCAATACAATCACCTCTTGTTTATTATTTGTTTTACTACATGTAAATCCTACCAAAAACTTAGACGCAATAAGAATTATGAAGTTCCATATTTTATATAACTATTTTATTTTTATATGAATAATTTTACAACCAACAGCTTTGTAACCTTTTTACAATAAAAAATAAGGGAACATCCTATGAATCAGGTTGTTCCCCATATTTGTTAATGTACTATTTTGTTTTTGGTATTTTCAGTTCATCGCCTATCTTGATACTATCAGCATTCTTCATATTGTTGAATTTCAGTATTTCAGTATACTTTGAAGGCGTCCCATAGTATTTTGTACTAATGGAACTAAGGGTTTCTCCTTGTTGAACCACATGCACCGTATATTGGTCAGTTCCCGCCTCTGTGTCCGAAGGTTCAGAAGGTTTTGTAGGTTCCGGGTTACTTGAATTATCATTATCCGAATCCTTAACATCATCAACGTTAGTATCGCTGTTTTTACTGTCACTAGTTTTAGATGGTTCTGATTGGGAATCTGAAGCTGTTGCAGTACTCTCTGTATCTGTTGATACTGAAGGTGTATCATTGGTATTTGATGCTGTCTGGGTCGACTGTGTGGGATTCCCTTGCTTTCCATCAGAAGCAAACAGTCCCTTGTTGCTTACTATGAGATACCCCA
The DNA here is from genome assembly GCA_023436485.1 of Bacillota bacterium. Lineage (GTDB taxonomy): Bacteria > Bacillota > Clostridia > Acetivibrionales > DSM-1351 > Ruminiclostridium. The sequence goes on from JAEZIU010000121.1 coordinate 9,889, forward strand.
TAAATAGAACTCCTGATATTATCAGCACACATATAAATCCCAATATGTAGTTAACAACACTGCGGCCCTTTTCCGGCTCATCAGGTAATTCATCTTCGTCCTCATCTTCGTCAATATCGAACTGTGCCATTCTTCTTTGCATCGGAATATATGATATTGTTTTTACCTCTTCAACTTTTATTAACATAAGAGTTAAACTTTCGTCCATATCATTCTTGGATGCTTCCTGAAAAAGAACGCTTGCCATTTTTTGGGGATCCAAGCCAGAATCAATAACTGCTTCAATCCTACTCCTGTTTAAACTGTTTAAAACTCCGTCACTACATAGAAGAATGACATCGCCTTCTTCAATCGTTATGCTGGAGGAAAGCTTTATTTTTGTTTTTGATTCCTGTTCTGCTATTTTTAGAATCTTGTCGGTATCGTTATACAGCTCTGTAGTGGTTGGGGTTATCCCAAGGGATTTGAGCTTTTCGTTCTTCCTGCTTTCTCCATTTGAAAAAATATCTTTTTGAAGTCCATGCCTGAACAGAAAAGCACCGTTATTACCAAGGTTCATTATCACAGCCCTGTTGTTTTCAATAATTAACGAAGAAAACCCTGTCAATATCGGGTTGTTCTGACTGGATATAACGGATTTACTGTATATTAAATTGCTGGAAAGCTGAACTGCCTCATATATTTTTTCAGTAATAGCTTCAAGAGAAAAATGCTGCTTTTTAGCAGTTTCGTGATATCTTTTTATTTCTCTTACAGCAGATATGCTATCGGTTTCACCGTCATCAATTCCCATAGAATCAGAAACAGCAAAAACGAAGTTACTTAAGGATTTTTCAAAAGAACACTGAATACTTTGTGTATTGTGGCAATTTGAGAAGCTGCCGTTGAAATAGAAATCGTCTTTGTTTGAGCTGCTGCCCATACAACTTATTACTGTAGCACTTAGCTTTATGTTTCCATCCACAGTATTTCACCCCGTAACATAATTATAAAATTCTTTAGTAAAAATAAACAACTAATTGGTAGGAATTTGTAAGTAAATAATAACACACAATACTTGCTTTTACAATCACAGTACATAAAAAGACACTCAAAAAGATTTCTTTGAGTGTCTGAAAAAACAATTACAAATAGAACTAGTTTTTTGAAGAAAAGGAACTGATAATAGATTTAACTAAAGAGCTTGCAACATTAATTATGCTTAGTATGTTTTCAGCATTAAATGAAAATGAATCTATAGTATCAGAAACTGAATCTTCAACTGTTGTAACTACCGAAGTAGCCTTATCCAAAGTACCTTTTGCACTTTTTGCCAGTTCATCTATACTTGTCACAGTGACAGGTAAAACCTCCAGTGTCTTTCCCACTGAGTCAGCATTGTCGTCTAAAATTTTGTTAACCTTGTCGGTAATCTTTAAGCAATTTCTTAAAACGATTATTAAAAGTACTCCTATAGTAACAGCTATACAAAATATTATGAACCATGCCACAACACTCAGGTCTAAAGTAATAGACATATGTAAACACCCTTTCGTGTATAAAAGCTTTTATTCAGCCTTTTCTTCCTCTGTACATACACATTCTTCAACGGCTTCGTTTGTGCAACAGCAGCAGTCCTTATCCTTTTTTATGATATCTTCGATTTTTTCTTTTGCCGTATTTAAGCCATCTTTAACATTTTCCAGTGTATCCTTTGTTACTTTAGCTATGTCGTCCCTTGTTTCCTTTCCTGATTTGGGAGCTAAAAGTACTCCTGCAGCTATACCAACGGCTGTTCCTATTCCTGCACCGATTGCAACATTTTTAGCAGCCTGTTTTTTTGATGATTTCTTTTTATTCTTTTTTAGTAAATCCTTTAAATCCATTGTTAAACGCCTCCTTCATTAAAGTATGTAATTTATATTACAAATAATGGATAATAAAATACCTATTATTAACATTATACGACTTTACATTTAAAATTGATAGATAGGTTCATGATAATTTAAAATTTATATCATACTGCCTTCTGTGTTTTTAAAACCGATTCAATAGCACTAGCCAATTGATCGGGACAGGACGTACCTCTTCCCTGACAGTCAATACCTTTTAATTTTGTAATTACTTCCTGTGCCGGCATACCCTCAACGAGAGAGCTGATACCCTGAAGATTTCCGGAACATCCGTTGCTAAACCGAACATTTTTTAATTTTCCGTTTTCAATCTCAAAACTTATCTGACTTGAGCATGTACCTCTTGTTTTGAATTGCATTTTTACTACCCTCCGTTCATCTTACTATCAAATATTTAATAAAAGAATAATCCAACCTCCTTAATGTGTCAATCAGCATTTTTATGCTTACTTTATTCCCTGTTTGTTGTAGGTTGAAACAATTTCTGATAGACTTTAAATATCTGGATAAATTATACTACTAGTATTTACAGGAGGTAACAAGGTGAATAATATAAATATTTTGTTTGCTTCTTCAGAAGTATTCCCTTTCGCAAAAACCGGGGGTCTTGGCGATGTTGCCGGTTCTCTTCCAAAAGCTCTATCAAAACTGGGCTGTGATATTCGTGTAGTTATGCCTAAATACAAGGTAATCCCTGAACAATACAAATCACAAATGGAATATCTGGGCTTCATTTATGTTGATGTATCCTGGAGACATCAGTATTGTGGTATTTTCAGTTTGAAATATGACGGAATCACATATTATTTTCTTGATAATGAATATTACTTTAACAGGCCTGAACTCTATGGTGATTTTGACCAGGCCGAACAGTTTACTTTTTTCAGCAAAGCACTTTTAGAATTGCTTCCTTTTATTGGTTTTAAGACTGATATAATACATTGCAATGACTGGCAGACCGGAGTTGTTAGTCTTCTATTGGAGGCTGTGTACAAAAGTAACCCCTTTTACAAAAACATTAAAACCATATTTACAATACACAACCTTAAATACCAGGGTATCTTCCCTAAAGAAGTACTATCAAACCTGCTCGGGCTTGATTGGAAATATTTTATGTCAGAAGGAATTGAGTTTAACGGAAATATAAATTTTCTAAAAGCAGGTCTTGTTTATTCAGACTCCATCAGTACTGTAAGTCCCACTTATGCTGATGAAATAAAAAATGATTTTTACGGTGAGGGATTAAATGGTGTATTAATCAGCCGGTCAAAAGATTTGTATGGAATATTGAACGGTATTGATTATGAGAGAAACAACCCTGAAAATGACACCAGATTGTATTCTATGTACTCGGCTGACAATGTATCTCAAAAGTACGAAAATAAACGGAGGCTACAGCAGGATTTAGGCCTTCCTGTTAGGTTAGAAGTACCTGTAATCAGCATTATTTCAAGGCTAACCTCTCAAAAAGGGTTTGACCTTATTGAACGTGTACTGGAAGATATGCTTCAAATGGATATTCAGCTTATCATACTTGGTAAAGGTGACGAGCATTACAAATATGTTTTTGAAAATGCGGCATACTGGCATAAAGACAAGGTTTCAGCAAACATAACCTTTAGTGATACTCTTGCACAGCGAATATATGCAGCATCAGATATGTTTCTTATGCCTTCCTTGTTTGAACCTTGTGGACTTGGTCAGATTTTCAGTTTCCGATATGGAGCGGTTCCAATAGTACGTGAAACAGGTGGTCTTAATGATACTGTTGTTGCATACAATGATGCTACAGGAGAAGGAAATGGTTTCACTTTTACAAACTACAATGCCCACGATATGCTTAATACAATCAGACGAGCAGTAGATTTCTATTACAATAAGAAAGATGTTTGGAACCTACTTGTTCAAAGAGGAATGAGAACAGATTTCAGTTGGGAAAAATCAGCACATGAATACATGAATATGTACACTGAAACTTTACAGAAATAGAAGTGACTCTAATATTCTATTCCCTTTCGGGCTGAAATGCCTTCTTGATACGGATGTTTTACGGCTTTAATTTCAGATACGTAGTCAGCAGCCTCTATCAGACGTTTCCCGGCATTTCTCCCGGTTAATACAAGTTCTGTTTCTTGGGGTTTATCTTTTATCATTGCAATAACATCATCCTCACTGATAAACCCATTATTCAGAACCCCTATAAACTCATCCAGAATAACCAGACCATAGTTGTTCTGTAAAATAAGATTTCTTACATTATGAAAAATCTCAGAAGCCTCATTACGTGCTTCTTCTATTTCGTCCTCGGTCATATTCCAGACAAACTTTTTACAACTGAAACCTCTTATTACTGTAAAGTCCGGTTCCAGTTTTTTCAGAGAATGAAGCTCGCAGGTATCTCTGCTTTTGAGAAACTGAACCAAAAGAACCTTCATATTATCTCCACAGGCTCTTACTCCAAGTCCAATTGCTGCTGTAGTCTTACCTTTACCTTCACCGGTATAAATGTGTACTAAACCCGTCTTTCCCATAAAAGTCCTCCATTTATTTTATAGAAAGTTATTCTGAAATATCTCATGTATGTATTTATTAAAAACAGGATGCAATACAAAAGGTGCTATTTCATTTAAAGGCTCCATTACAAATTTTCGTTCATGCATTCTGGGATGAGGAATTACCAAATCCTTTTCGTTTATAACAGCATTGCCAAAAAGCAGAATATCAAGATCGATAGTCCTTGGCCCCCAGCGTATTATTCTTTCCCTTTTGAGTTCCTTTTCTATTTCTGAACACAATTGCAGAAGGCTATTAGCCCACAAGGTTGTCCTGATTTCAACCACGGCATTTAAAAAATCCGGCTGCTGTTCATATCCTACCGGAGCGGTATTATAAAAGGACGACACAGCTGTAACTTCAACTTTTTCAGCTGCTTTCAGCAACTCCAACGCCCTGTTCAGTTGAAATTCCCTGTCCCCTATATTTGAGCCCAATCCTATATATGCAGTGACTTCACTTTTACTCATTAAAATCACCTCTTGTACGCTCAAGTTGGACTCCTGCGTATTTAAGATGATATCCCATGGGAGCCCACGGTTTTTTCAGCAGTATCTTTACTGACACAGCTCTCTGAAAGTTAATAAATATGCCCTCCAGAATTTTGTATGCAACCGTTTCGATTAAATCGTACTTATCCGACCTTACAACCTCCCCAACAACCCTACATACCTCTGCATAATTTAATGTGGAACTTAAATCATGATTTTTAGCAGCAGTGCTTAAATCAGCTGATATTTCCAGTGAAACAAGGAACATCTGCCCCAATTTTTTCTCTTCTTCTGCTACCCCGTGATACGCGTACACTTCCAAGTCTTCTATAATTATTTTATCCATTTATCTCACCATACTATCCGTCATTTTTGCTACTCTTACATTTTGCAAAACATCATGCACCCTTACAATATTAACTCCTTTTGCAATGCCTGTTGCCGTTGTCGCCAGTGTACCTTCAAGCCTGTCGTATACTTCAAGGCCCAGAACCTTACCTATAAAGGACTTTCTTGAAGTACCCAAAAGCACGGGATAGCCAAGCTTTTTAAAATCCTCAAGCTTACGCATTACCTCTAGGTTTTGCTCCCAGGTCTTCGCAAAACCTATACCGGGGTCAATTATTATTTTATCATCCCCAATGCCTGCATTTTGTGCTATTAATATGCTTTCCTCAAGCTCCCTCAATATTTGTCCTATAAGATCTTCTCCATAATCTGTCCCTGTAGTTCTGTTATGCATTATACATACAGGTACACCATACTCTGCTATTGTTGGAGCCATGCGGGGATCATATTTGAGTCCCCAGATATCATTTATCATACCTGCCCCTGCCTTTATGGCAAGTTCTGCTGTGTCAGCCCTGTAGGTATCCACAGAAACAGGCAAGCCTATTTCTTTTGAGAGAGCTTCAATCACAGGTATTATCCTCTGCTGTTCTATTTCAGCTGATACTGGTATTGCACCCGGTTTGGTGGTTTCTCCCCCAACGTCTATTATATCTGTGCCTTCTTCAAGCATTCGTATTGCCTGATTAAGTGCTATTTTTGGGTTTGTATAACTGCCCCCGTCAGAAAACGAATCCGGCGTTATGTTAAGTATACCCATAACATAAGTCTTTTTTCTCCATTCCCATATGCTGTTCCCGATTTTCAAACAACCAGCTTTCATATATTAGACATCCTTTACCTTTTAGTAATAAAGTTCGGGTATTCTTCCGTTGGCAAACCAGTTACATTCCTCAACCATAATACAGCTGATACATTGGCGGCAGGACTTATCTCCTTCGTATAAAACCTTACTCAGAGGCGTACTATGTCCTTCTTTTTTACGATGCTTTGCAATTGCATCCAAAATCATTTCGGTGTCGCCTTTATCCATATTTAAATCATCCAGTATCTCACGTGCTAAAACAGCTCCTTCAGCGGCATGGTCTACCTTTTGGCTGTATTGCTTCCATTTAGCAATATCATGGAGGAGTGCAGTTATATAAATTATTTCCTTACTAAGGTCATATTTATTTTCAAGTGAAATGATGTAGGCAACCCTTGCCACATCCATTACATGCTGAATATCATGGCGGCAAAATTTACGGTCTTTCTCTGCCTGAGAATTCAATTCCATATACTTTTTAAATTGTGGATGGTTTAATATTTTTTGTACTGTTTCCATATCTGTCCCCTGTAATATTACTTATACAATATCATCAACCTGTTTGTAAGATTTGTATCGGTGTTGAAATTTCCCCGAAAGGTAGTTGTTGTAGTCAAAGATCCTGTATTTTTAATGCCTCTGGCAGTCATACATGCATGCTGCCCTTCAATTATTACGGCAACATCCTCTGATTCAGTAATCTTTTGCATAATTTCTGCTATATCCGACCCTATCCTTTCCTGAAGCTGAAGACGTTTTCCGACCATGTCGGCAATTCTGGCTATTTTACTCAGGCCAAGTATTTTCCCGTTCGGTACATAAGCAACTGCAACTTTCATATTGTACATAAGTGCCATATGGTGCTCGCAATAGCTGAAAATATCTATATCCTTAACCAATACCATTTCTTTGTTGTCTTTTGGTATCACCAAATCATCTTCAAAGGTTTTGTTATACATTTCGGCAATTTCGTCATTAGTATAGCTGATTCCTTCAAAAATCTCCTCGTACATACGAGCAACACGTGAGGGTGTCTCCTTAAGTCCCTCTCTGTCGGGGTCCTCTCCTATCGCAATCAGCAAACCTCTAATATGCTCTTCAACTTTTTTCCTATCTATAGACATATAACCCACCCTATATATACGTATTTTTACTTTATCGTATAAAAAGTAAAATCCCTGAAAGTAGTATGCTCTAGGGATTACTGCTATCCTAAAAAGAATAGCATACGTATTTTCCACAGTCAACGTATAAGAGCAGATAACAATGACATTTTCCCTTAATTTGCCTTATATTACTTTTATGTTCGACTCACCGCACAGGGACATACTTTGACACAAATACCACAAACAGAGCCCCTTCCTATGTACTTTAAGTTCGTGCTCATATATTCAGAACAAGCTCTTGCATCTACTACATTTTCACGTGGTTTACCAATCTCCCACTTATTCCCTGTAAGAGCAAGGGCAGGACATGCTTTGACACATCTGTTGCATGAAGAACATTTGTCTTGTAGTATCTTATTATCACATGGAAGTACCATGTCTGTGAGAACGGTCCCAAGCCTCACTCTAGGACCGTAATCCTTGTGAATGAATAAGCCGTTTTTGCCCATCCAGCCCAGTCCTGCTAAAACAGCACCTGTTTTGTGAGGAAATACCCCACTATATAGTATTGGGGAGGAAGGTATACTTTGTGATGCAGCAATGGAATATCCCCTTTTACCGTGTGCTTGAAGAGCAAGTACCAGCCTGAGTGATATCTGGTCTATTAAGGCATTTACAGACCTATAGTGGTTAAAATAGGTAAAGGTAGGTTTATCACCTATCTCGTCAATTATTGCATCTGACAGCCTAATGCCAAAGGTTATGGCGGAGGGGTACTTTTTCAATTCTTCAGGTAAGTGTTCCCCTACCTGAGATGTTCCAAAAAAGGTTCCTCCCATACCATATACTATTGTTTCAAGTTCTTTATATAAATTATCTGACACGTATATCTCCTTTTAAACTTAGTCCTGATTCAAATATTATATCATTAACTATAAAAGTGATGCACGGGAAATAAAGCTCAATTTTGACCATATAAAAAGTCTTTTTGGGGTAATATAGTAAACCATAAGCCTTTATGGTATAATTTTAAGTATATTTTGGAATTTATTTTAGACTAGATTACAGCTAAGAACGGAGGTATTTATGAGTTCTATTGAAAACGGCAGAGAACTAGCCGAAAACAAGCTGATACTATTATATATTATTCATAATCTGGAATCTCCAGTAACCAATTTGCTTATAACAAAAATTATTTTAGAAAACAAGCTGATGAATTATATATTTCTTCAACAATATCTTGATGAGCTTTGTGAAGGAAAATTTCTTACAAAAATAGATGCTGACGAAAAACTTTCATACAGTATTTCTTCTGCCGGAAAACAAAGTCTGGAGTACTTTACTTCATTAATTCCCGGGGGTATAAAAGCCAGAATTGATGAGGCTTTAAATAAATATAAAAAAAGCAAAAAAAATGAAATAAACATACAATCAGACTTTGTTGCCGTAAAAGAAAATGAGTATATCGTCAGTTTAAGGATTTGTGAAGGCAGTTTTACCTATATTGATTTAAAAATGTCTGTAGGAAGCCGTAATGACGCTAAAAAGATCTGCGACAACTGGGCTCAGAATTCAGAGAAATTGTATAGTAAAATATTATCGGCACTTACCGATACAGGTAATTCTAAATTGGAAAGTAATAGCTAACATCTTAGTAATAATTAGTTAACCCTTGCTTCAACCCCCTGGAAAAGCACTCTCTTATAAGCAGGTCCAGCTGATGACGGATAAATTTCACTCTCAGCTGGGCTATTTTTTGTTTTCCGTAATCATCTCTTATATTTTTGAGGTATATTTCATTTAATTTCAAGAATCTATAAGTATTTTTAGCCTTATCAAGCAGTACTTTGTCGCTTAGCTTTTTTATTTCACATTTGTCCAGACATTCATAACTGTAGTTTTGTGTAGCGTAGTTTTCTTTCATATACCCTCCTGAAAATTTACTAAGTTTTTTCAACGAAATACTTATTATATTATTCGGAACAGTATAAATTTATTACATGTTTTTTGAAAAAATAAAAAAAGCCACCCTACGGCAGCTCTATTACAGAATTCTTTTCAGATGGCCTGTACAAAACAAACTTACTTCCGATAACCTGAACTACTTGGGAATTTGTCTGCTCTGCAATTTCTTCACATATGGTCTTGGTATCACATTCGGCATTTTTCAGTACAGTCGCCTTTATCAACTCCCTGGCTTCCAATGCATCTGAAAATTGCTTTATCATATTATCGCTTACCCCACCTTTTCCCACTTGAAAAATGGGTTGAAGATTATTGGCAAGTGATCTCAAATAGCTTCTTTGTTTACCTGTAAGCATTGCAACCTCCATGTCTGCACAGAAAATATCCATGCACATTTTTACTATCTGGTATAATCAAACTCAGTGTCGTAGATTCTGACTGTGTCGCCTTCCTCTATTCCCATCTCTTCAAGAGCCGTAATAACGCCTTTATTCTTGAGAGCCCTTTGGAAATATTGTAGTGACTCATAATTTGTAATATTAGTAGAACCAATAACCTTCCTTAACCACTTACCCTCAACTACATACACACCGTCTTCAATGTGTATTTCAAATGGCTTTTCTTCTTCTGCCTTGTATACAACCTCTTCGTTCTTTGTTTCATCAAGAAGAATGGTGTCAGGAAGTGTTTTTAATGTATCTGCAACAGCATACATGAGTTCTTTCAGTCCCTTATTTGTTGCGGCAGATATCCCAAATACTCTGTATCCTCTTTTTTCAAGTTGTTCCTTAAATGCCTTGTAATTTCCCTCTGCACCGGGTATGTCCATTTTATTAGCGGCAACTATCTGTGTCCTTGTAGATAAAACCTCATTATATTTTTCAAGTTCAGAGTTAATGGTGTCAAAATCCTCCACAGCATCTCTTCCCTCAACCCCGGATACATCAACAACATGTATAAGAAGCTTTGTTCTTTCTACGTGCCTTAGAAATTCATGACCAAGTCCCACACCTTCATGTGCTCCCTCAATAAGACCGGGTATATCAGCAATTACAAAGCTTTTCCCCTGTTCTATCTGTACAACCCCAAGGATTGGAGTCAGAGTTGTAAAGTGGTAGTTTGCAATTTTGGGTTTAGCAGCAGAAACCATTGACAATATTGTAGACTTGCCTACATTTGGATACCCTAAAAGTCCAACATCGGCTATCATCTTCATCTCAAGAGTCAAACTGTATTCCTCACCCAGATCACCGCTTTTTGCAAAGTTGGGCACCTGTCTCGTTGGAGTGGCGAATTGTTTATTTCCTTTTCCGCCCTTTCCTCCTTTTGCTATAACACATGTTTGACCGGACTTTGTTAAATCAACAAGTACCATTCCCGTTACTTCATCCTTTACCATAGTACCAAGAGGAACCTTGATAATAAGATCTTCTCCGTTTTTCCCTGAACTGTTGGATGGACCGCCGTCTTGTCCTGCTTCAGCCTTGAAGTTTTTTTTGTATCTGAAGTCAATCAGGGTATTTATCCCTTCATCAACTACAAAAATAACATCTCCGCCTTTTCCGCCATCACCGCCGTCCGGGCCTCCGGCCGCTATGTACTTTTCACGGTGAAAAGAAACTAACCCGTTTCCTCCATTACCGGCCTTAACATATATTTTAGCACTATCTGTAAACATTTATATTCTCTCCATTAAAACAAATATTCTATTTTATTAAATTCAGAACTTTGTTTATTTTAACCTGAAACAAATAATTTATGTGAAAAATAACTTTT
>JAEZIU010000308.1 GCA_023436485.1 Bacillota bacterium
GCATTATCATCCCCGAATCGTTTGTCACCATGAAACTCTGTAAAGTTTGTAAAAATATTCTTGATATATCCTTTAGATGTGGGACGATCTTTTGACCTTGCCGCCATTACCTTATCGTAAGCGCTCATTATTTCGCCTCCATGTTATGTAACATCAATATATTTCCTAAATATTTCTTAAGCTCATTCCTGCTTACAATATTATCTATAAATCCTTTTTCCATAAGAAATTTTGCCTTTTGAAATCCATCTGGAAGAGATCTTCTGATTGTTTGTTCAATTACTCTAGGACCAGCAAAACCTATTAATGTATCTGGCTCACTAACAATAATATCTCCCTGCATTGCAAAACTTGCTGTTACTCCTCCGGTGGTCGGATCTGTCAGTACAGCTACATACAAATTTCCATTATTACTGTGTCTCTTTACAGCTCCACTTATTTTTGCCATCTGCATCAACGACATAATGCCCTCTTGCATCCTAGCTCCACCTGAGACGGTAAAACCTATAACAGGAATTGATTTGTCAGCTGCTAGTTCAAAAAGTCTGGCTATCTTTTCTCCAACAACACAGCCCATGCTCCCCATCATAAAAAATGGTTCCATAGCAAAAATAGCACACTCAAAGCCTTCTATTTTACCAATTCCACAAATTACAGCTTCATTTTCGCCGTTCTCTTTTATTGCCGTCTTTAACTTTTCGTCATATCCCGGAAAATTTAACATATTCTTAGATTTAAGTTCTCTATCATACTCTACAAATGTCTCATTATCTACTGTTATGCCTATCCTTTTTCTTGCACTTATTCTGAAGTGATATCCACATTCTCGACAAACATCAAGATTATCGACCAGTTCACTCTTTAGTAATGTCTCTTTGCATTTTGGACAAATCAATAATAGTTCCTTAGGTGCACAAGGAACTAATGTTGATTCATTTTTATATTCAAGTTCCGGTTTGAGTTCGAGTTTTTTAAATGATATTCTTTTTAGCATATGGTTGCTCCATTCCCATTTTCCATTTCATTTAAAATATTTGCGATATGAATTGGGTCTGTAGAATAGCTGCCTTCTCTAAATATCTCACTAGATAAAATATTCATGTGAAGTAAACTATTATGTTCTATACCCTCAATAACTAGTTCAGATAAAGCCACCATCATCTTTCTGATAGACTCTTCCCTTGTCGTACCGTGTACTATTAGCTTTCCTAACATGGAGTCGTAGAATGGTGGAATATAATAATCTCGATATATAGCCGTATCAAACCTTACCCATGGCCCGCCAGGAATATGTAAAAGTGAGATTTTTCCACTACTTGGCCTGAAATCCATCAGCGGATTTTCTGCATTTATTCTGCATTCAATGCAATGTCCTTTAACCTGAATGTTTTCTTGTTCAACATTTAGAGGCATTCCTGCCGCAATACGTATTTGCCATTTTACAATATCTATTCCTGTAACCATTTCAGTTACCGGGTGCTCCACTTGAAGTCTGGTATTCATTTCCATGAAATAAAAATTACTATCTTTATCAAGTAAATATTCTACTGTTCCCACACCAATATAGTTAGAAGCTTTCGCTACTTTTACAGACACTTCCATCATTTTTTTCCGTAACTCTGTGCTAATTGCGGTAGATGGACTTTCCTCTATTAACTTTTGGTGTTTTCTCTGTAAAGAGCATTCTCTTTCTCCAAGACAAATAACTTTTCCATTGTTGTCACATAATATCTGCATTTCTATATGCTTAACCGGAGAAAGATATTTTTCTATATAGCACGCACCATCTCCAAAAGCACTTTTTGCCTCTGATGATGCAGTAAGATATGCACTTTCAAACTCATTTTCGTTATATACAATCCTTATACCTTTTCCTCCACCGCCAGATCTTGCCTTTATTAGTAATGGATAGCCTATCTCGTTAGCAATTTTAATAGCATCTTGAGGATTTTCAATAATATCGCTGCCTGGAATCACTGGGATAGAAGCATTTTGCATAATTCTTCTGGCATTATCCTTATCTCCCATTTTTGATATTATATCTGCACTAGGTCCAATAAAAACAATGTTACACTTCTCACATAGAGATGCAAATTTAGCGTTTTCGGATAATAGTCCATAACCAGGATGTATCGCCTGGGCATTGCAAGCAATAGCAACAGTAATAATGGCCACCATATTTAAATAGCTCTTGCTAGTTTGAGCAGGACCTATACAATAGCTTTCATCAGCCAGTGTTACATGTAAAGCATGCCTATCTGCTTCAGAAAATATTGCTACTGTGGATATTCCCATTTCTTTGCATGCACGTATTATTCGAACAGCTATTTCACCACGGTTTGCAATAAGTACTTTATTAAACATATTTACCTCCGCGAGTATTATATATATCTGAAAATTGGCTGTCCAAATTCGACTACATCACCGTTTTGAGCACAAATTTCTACTATTTCACCGTCTTCTTCAGCAACGATCTCATTGAACAATTTCATGGCTTCAATTATGCAAACGATTTGTCCCTTTTTAACTTTGTCTCCTGTTGCCACAAAGTCCTTATCTTTGGCACTAGGTGCAGTATAGAATATTCCAACCATAGGAGCTTTTATCTCCTTTGATGGTGTGTTTACAGATACTGAATCAGCATTAACTTCATTACTATCTATAGCAGTATTTAGTTGCAATTCATTTTTTGAAACAGACTCGATTTTTTGTCGTTCCATTTCAATTCTTATTCTGCTATCACCTTCATTTATCTCGATGATATTAACGTTGGAAGAGTTTACAATTTTAACCAATTCTTTTATCTGCTCTATATTCATAACTTTCCCCCACATTTGTTATTGTTTTTGAAAAACTTATTTAGCCATCAATTAAAAGTTCACTTGGCATAGAGATTTCATCAATAAATTTCTGTAACAAATTCTCCTTGGAAATTACTCTCATTGTTTCAGTTTTATCATCTATTCTTTTGTTATCCTGCTTGTACAAACACTCACTATACTCATAGTTTTGTTGATTATATATCTTTTTACTACTTTTTGTTTTTTCAGTTGAAAGTATTAAATCTTCATGTTTTTCTTTCAAATAATCAGTATTTACCTCTAAATTTATAAATGAAGTATCTCCCATTATTGCCTTTAGATAATCAATATCTGTTTTAACACCTTCAATTATAAACTCATCTAACGCTCTGCTCATCCGGCATATTGCTTCCTGCCTGGTATTTCCTTTAACTATTAACTTTGCAATCATAGAATCATAGTAATGACTGATAAAAGAGTTCTGCCCTATTCCTGAATCTACTCTTACTCCCAAGCCATCCGGTGTCTGATAATATGTTATGGCTCCTGATGAAGGCATAAACCCGTTATTTGTATCTTCCGAATATATTCTACACTCTATGGCATGACCTTTAAAATTTATATCATTTTGTTTTATAGGCAGTTCATTGCCTGCTGCTATCAATACTTGCATTTTTACAATATCTATATCCGTAACCATTTCTGTCACAGCGTGTTCAACTTGTATTCTTGTATTCATTTCCAAAAAGAATACTTCACCATTGCTATATAAGAATTCCACAGTTCCTGCACCAGTATAATGGACTTCCTTTGCAATGGAAATTGCATATTCAAATATTTTATTTTTTAATTCTTGAGAAATAGTCAAGCATGGTGCTTCTTCAACTATCTTTTGAAATCTTCTTTGAATTGAGCATTCACGTTCTCCTAAGTGCACTACATTACCGTATGTATCTGCTAAAAGTTGAACCTCAATGTGATGAACATCAGTGTAATACCTCTCAATAAAAACTGAGTCATTATGAAAGAGTGATTCAGCCAAGCTCTGGGATTTGAAAAAGGCATCCTTCAATTCATCTTTACTTTTTGCTATATACATGCCCTTCCCACCGCCACCTGCAGCAGGCTTTATCATTACTGGATATCCAATTGAAGAAGCAATTTGTTCTGCCTCCGCAATGTTATTAATAGCTCTATTGATTCCGGGAACCAAGGGAATATTTAATCTTTCTGCAATAGTTCGAGCTTCAAATTTATTTCCAAGCAAGCTTATAACTTCAGCACTAGGCCCAATAAAAATAAGGCCAGCCTCTTCAACCGCTTTTGCAAATTCTTCTTTTTCAGATAAAAACCCATATCCAGGGTGTATTGCATCAGCTTTTGCTTCTATAGCAATCCTAATTATTTTTTCAATATTCATATAGGTATCTTTTGCAGAATTTCCTTCTAAAGGATAACTGTAATCTGCATACCTAACAAACATACTATCCCTGTCATCATCAGAATATATTGCAACAGTAGAAATCTCCATTTCTCGTAGTGTTCTGAAAATTCTTACTGCAACTTCTCCTCTATTAGCCACAAGTACTTTTTTTATCACTTAACATCCCTCATTTATTTAAAATATCGATTGCTATTTTTTAATAGTTTCAATGAAATATTGCCAAGGAAAATGAGCCCTACTCTTATGCAAACTCAGCGTCAGAATATTTTATACTGATAGAATAATTAGGTTTACTAATAGCTTATTGAGTGTATCTGAAAAACTTCTCATCAAACAAATTTGATTCAATAATTATGGTTTCACTGAAAGGAGTAAATGGCTCAAATAAACTAGTATCTAATTTATCTTTAAATATCTTTCTGCAAAATATCCTCTTTTAACTTATATACACAATATAACAATTAATATTAAATCACCTTATAACAAGTCTGTTCTGCATAGCTTCGCCCTTACGCATAGATATATAAACTATGTTACAGATAGAACATACAATGTTTTTCTAAAATGCTGTTAACGTGACCCACCAACGATTAACAACAATTAGTACTTTAAAATATTAGAAAAAGGTGATAGAATAAAGAAAGAAAGCAAACAACACTTAGTTTTTGCTACCGTTAATCCCATAAATCATTCACTTCCGGCAAGAATTTGCATGATTTGTGGGATTTTCTTATCTTCCATTTAAAAGAATTATACATTAATATTTATTAGTTGTCAAATTTATGAATTTTTTGCATCAGTAAGGTATTTTGTATTATTTTGTCATGTTTTGTCGTATTTTCCCGCGAATTGTTCATCGTCATTAGTTTCTGGCTAATGGACATTTTGGTACTATTTCAGTCATCTCTTTCTAGTTTTGTGATATAAAATAGCAGCAAGTTTTCAGGCCTTTAAAAATTAATACGCACTACAAGTATAATAGCTCTAAAAGCATTTTTAATGAAAAAATGCCGGCTTGCTGTGGCAAACCGGCATTTCTTTTTTAGCTTTTATTAACTCTTACTACACCTCTGCAGGGAATTTAATTATAATTCCAGTCAGATATTGCTTCATAAGAGCGAAATCTAATGCATCTACTGTTCCACTTTTATTTACATCTGCAGCAGCTAAACCAGTATCAGATGGGAATTTGGTTATTGAGCCCAACAGATATTGCTTCATTAGTGAATAATCTATCGCATCAACACTTCCACTGGCATCAAGGTCACCATACTTTACTGTTGGTGTAGGTGAAGTAGCAAGAGCTGCTTGTGCTGCATAATAAGCTGGTTTTGGATTATAGCTTTTATCAAAGAGTAAAGCATTGTCTCTTCCAGAGAATGTTCCAGGTACCCAGGAATATTTATCTGTAAAGCCCCAGAACTGGATAGCTTTTACAGCAGGCTGTGCCATACATTTTTCAATGATATTCTTATAGTAGCTGGCTTGAGTTTGAAGTTCAGTCGAATTAGTATTGCTGGACACACGTACATCCATTTCGGTTACATATATCTCAAGGCCTAAATCTGCAAAACGTTGCAGATTCTTAGCGAAGTCATTATAGTCAATTGCGTATTGTATATCCAGGTGCATTTGGAACCCAATACCGTCTACAGGTATACCACGGCTCTTAAAGTCTTTGAGCATCTCATAGGCAGCGTTGGACTTAGGACCGGTATACTCAAGATTGTAATCATTGTATACTAGTTTAGCAGAAGGGTCAGCCGCACGAGCACGGATAAATGCTTTTTCAATAAAGCTCTTACCCATAGTTCTATACCAGAAGGAATTTCTGTAGCTTCCGTTTTCCTCA
>JAEZIU010000237.1 GCA_023436485.1 Bacillota bacterium
GGATCTTATAGATAATCTTAAAGCAGAAATTGAAGTTTTGAAGAGATATTTACCACAGCAGTTGAGTGAATGTGAGATAGAGGAAATTGTAAAAGAAGCTATTTCTTCTACCGGAGCTACTTCGGCTAAGGAAATCGGAAAGGTAATGCAGGCAGTAATGCCTAAAACCAGAGGCAAGGCTGACGGTAAATTAGTTAACCAAATAGTAAAAAAGTTATTAGAATAAGAAAGAGTCCGGTATATACCGGACTCTTTCTTGCGTATGCCTGAAATATATGAAACCTTTCAGGCAAAAGTTAAATGTAGGTTAAAAGTACCCCACTACCTATTGAAAAAGTTAAACCTGATGATTATAATTATTTGTAGCCAAAAGGAGAAGTAGTTATATGTCTATTGAAATTGAAAAAAAGTTTCTTGTAAAAAGTGATGCTTATAAGGCTTATGCAAAGCCGGTTTTATTTAAACAGGGGTATTTAAGTACGTCCACCGGAAGAACTGTACGAGTAAGAAGGTATGACGATAAAGGGTTTATTACAGTAAAAGGAAAGACAAATTACTGTAGTCGATTAGAATATGAATATCATATTCCCACTGAGGATGCAGATAACATGCTCGACAATTTGTGTATTCAACCTATTATAGAAAAAGTAAGGTATTTTTTGGTATATAAAGGTTATGAATGGGTTGTAGATGAATTTCTTGGAGGTAATGAAGGCCTTGTGGTAGCGGAAATTGAACTCAGCGATGAAAAAGAGAGTTTTGAAAAACCCGATTGGCTTGGGACTGAAATAACATCCGATACCAGATATTATAACTCAAACTTGGTCAATAATCCTTATAAGACTTGGTAACACAGGTTTAAGTTTTAAGAAAAGAGATTAAAAATGGAATGCAGAAAATATTGCGGGGCTTGCTGTATTGCTCCTTCAATATCATCACCTATACCCGGTATGCCAAAAGATAAGCCTGCCGGAGTAAGATGCGTCCAGTTGAATAGTGATAATAGCTGTAGGATTTTCGGGTTGCCTGAAAGGCCACAGGTCTGTTATAGCCTGAAACCTTCCAAAGAAATGTGCGGTGAATCGAGACAGTTTGCTTTGGAATATCTGTGTAAACTTGAAGAACTTACAAAATTAGGAGGTATAAATATGAGTAAAATATTAGTATTTATGTATAACGATATGGCGGATTTTGAAATTTCATATGCTACGCACCTTTTGGGACATGAATTATCAAAAGAAATAGTTCCGTGTGCATATGAAATGAATACTATTAAGAGTAAAGGTGGCTTGTTGTTTACACCAGTAACTACAGTTGCCGAAGCAAAAGTAGATGATTATGAAGGCTTTTTGATTCCGGGAGGTTGGAATCCTGTTGTTAAGACAGAAATGCTTGATTTAATTAGAGGTTTTTATACAAGTGGGAAACTCGTAGCAGCAATCTGTGCAGGCCCCAGATACCTTGCAAAGGCCGGAATATTGGATGATGTTAAATATACAACTTCCATAGTTGAATGGACACAAGCCAGGAGAGAAGCATTTAATAATGAGGATGACCCGTTCCCAAGGAAAAACTTTATTGACACCAGAGTAGTAAGGGATAAAAATGTCATAACATCAAAAGGAATATCTTTTGTTGATTTTGCTATTGAAATAGCCGACTATTTCGGTATGTTTAAAAAACCTGATGATAAGGAAGCTTTTTTTAATATGATTAGCGGCAGATAGCTTACTGCTATTAAAAAACTAAATGAATAGAGGCAATTGATAGAATGAATACGCAAAAAACTGTTCTTGTAACGGGTGCTTCAAGAGGGATAGGTTATGCCATAGCTAAAAAGTTTGCTCAAAATGGATTTAATGTTGCAATAAACTATAACGTTAACAGGACGGCAGCCGAAAGTCTTGAGATGGAATTAGCCCAAGAGCAATGCAGAGTAATGACTGTAAAAGCGGATGTAAGCAGTCAGGAGCAGGTTCTCAATATGATAGAAAGTGTTAATTCACATTTTGGTAATATAGATATACTAGTCAATAATGCCGGTATAGCAGGGCAAAGGCTATTCACGGACATTACAACAGAAGAATGGGACAGGATGTTTGATATTAATGTCAAAGGGATGTTCCATTGCTGTAAAGCCGTACTCCCGCATATGATAAGAAATAAATGGGGGAAAATAGTTAATATATCCTCCATATGGGGAGTAACGGGCGCATCATGTGAAGTGCACTATTCCGCTTCAAAGGCAGCAATTATCGGATTGACACGGGCATTGGCAAAGGAAGTAGGCCCGTCTAACATACAGGTTAACTGTGTTGCTCCCGGTGTAATTGATACCGATATGAATTCCGGACTTGATGCCCAAACCTTGGATGAACTCAAGGAACAAACTCCTTTGGGAATAATTGGAACCGGCAATGATATTGCAGAAACAGTTTTCTTCCTGACCTCAGACAATGCCAAGTTTATAACGGGGCAGATAATAAGCCCGAACGGCGGGTTTTTAATTTAGTTAAATGTAATGGTTATTAATTATAACAAATTACTCTTGAATTTATACAATGCTAAGTATATACTAGCAAGTGTCTGTTTTGTTAGTGGTTGACACAGGTTTATGAATTAAATAATTTTATGCTGCCTTGGCGGCTTGGAGGATAATAAATGGGAAATTCTTCAGGAGTCAAAACTTTTTTTGAATATCTTCCGGAGAGTATTAAGTTTCACAAATTAAAAAAAGAAGGGCTGGCACGGTTCATATTTGTGCTTGTCCTTTTTTGCCAATTGATAGGGAAATATGCATTATACAAATATACTCAGATGTTCCCGGTGGAGGAAATTGAGGAAATATATAACAATTTAGCATCGTTTTCCTCAAATTCATCCGCAGATATATATCAGCCGTCTATACATATTTTGTATGCTTTTTTAGTGGCACTTGGTGTATCTCTTTTGTCCAAGCTTGTTTCAAATTTGTTCCTATCGGTTTATATGTATTCTTACTTATCTGAGCAAAGAGGCAAAGACAGTGGATTCAGAGCAAGCTTTTCAGGTGTTTTCAAGCATATGGGCCGGATTATAGCCTATAATGTTATATTTGGGCTTTTAGTAATGTTTGGCTCAATGTTTTTTGTTATTCCCGGTATAATAGCTTATGTAATGTTTGTTTTCGGTTTCTGCTATGTGTTGGATCTGAAATTGACAATGGCGGATGCAATGACTGCCAGCAGTGAAATTACAAAGGGAAAGAAAGCTCAGATAGTGAGCGTACTTGTAGCTTATTTTGTAATATTTAAATTACCGGTATTTCTTTTAGTAGGAAACTCTATTGCAGGTGTGTTTATTGGAGCCTTTTTGACAACAATAACCAACATGATTCTGCAACGTCTTATTGTAAAAATTTATATGGATTTGGAATATAAGGTAGAAGTAACCCATAGGTAATAGAACTGTCAACTTATATTTACACTCAATATTTATAGCATAATTCACACTAATGTTCTTTGATGGGGGGTTATTTTCCATGGTATTCAAATTTAAAAGACCAAGGCTTTATGGCGGTGCTTCGGATGAAAATTATGAGCTCAGCCGTAGGCGGTTTATCCTTGAGGGCTGCCTTTCAAATGGTGTCTATACCCTCACAGCAGGTGCATTTTTGGCTGGGTACGCTAAATTTTTAGGCGCATCCGATCAAATTATAGGCCTTATTGCGGCTATGCCATTGCTGGCCAATATTCTACAGATGTTCAGTCCGATATTTTTGGAGAAGCTTACCAGTAGAAAGAGCTTGATTGTTATTACCTGTATTATTTATAGGTCATTGCTCGGGTTGATGATAGTTATACCCTTGTTAACGCAGAATACATCAGCCAGACTGCTTTTGCTGGCCGGGATGTATTTTACTGCATATCTTATTTTCAGCTTTTCTAACCCTGCAGGTGGAAGTTGGATAATTAGTCTTGTTCCCGAGAGATACAGAGGCAGGTATTTTGGTATTAGGGATACCTTTATAATTTCATCAGCCGCTGTTATTTCACTATCCATGGGTAGGATTCTTGACATATTCAAAGTGTCGGGTAGAGAGTTTCTGGGTTTTATTTTTGTTTTTTCTATTGTGTTGGTTTTAGTTACAATGAATATTTATGTACTTAGAAAGATTAAAGAACCTGAAATAGTACCTATTAGGAAGAACGTAACTATCAAGAGTCTGTTTACGCTGCCTTTAAAAAATAAGCAGTTCCGCTCGGTTATATTATTAAATGCAGCATGGAATTTTGCAGCACAGATTGCACTGCCTTTCTTCTCTGTTTATATGGTAACAGGTCTAAAACTGTCATATACGTTTATAATGGTTGCAAATATTCTGCTATCTGTAGTACAGGCTTCTACAGCTAAGTTTTGGGGAAAACTGGCGGACAAATTCAGCTGGGAGGTTACCACTGTTGCTTCCATAGGTATGTTAGGTTTGTGCCACCTGACGTGGGCTTTTGTAACCAAAGAAATCTGCTATGTTATTATACCGTTTATTCAGATAGTAGCCGGAGCCGGATGGGCAGGGGTTAACATGTCATTGTTTAATATTCAGTTCAAGCATGCACCACAGGAAGGGCGTACAATATTTGTAGGATTTAATGCTGCAGTGGCAGGCCTGGCTGGATTTGCAAGCGCATTGCTTGGAGCATTTCTGGTAGGAGCCCTGGGCAGTGTAAAAATTGATATAGGCATAACAGTACTCAACAATATGCTGATATTATTCGGGTTATCAGGTGCACTTGTAATTTTATGTGCAGTAATTTTTGCCTATAAATTCAGAACAAAAAGCGTAACAAAAGGGAATGTAGATTCTGAAAAGTATCTTGCAGGCTAATATTCGATATGTCTTTAAAAATAATGTTTCAGGTACTTGACAGTAGATAAAAATATATGGATAATAGTAGTACAAATGACGGATTAGCTCAGTTGGTTAGAGTACTACCTTGACATGGTAGGGGTCACTGGTTCGAGCCCAGTATTCGTCACCAGAACTGCTTGTTATATACAAGCAGTTTTTTTGTGTTAAATCTTGTCTATCCGGCATATGAATAATTGAAGGACATTGTCCTAAAAAAATGAGAAGAGAGAGAGCTATGCTGGATAACATACTGATTTTATTACTTAGTCTTGGAATAATCCTTACAGGATGCGAGTTATTTACAAATGGAATTGAGTGGTTGGGTAAAAAGCTAAGGCTTGGAGACGGGGTTGTAGGTAGTATTTTCTCTGCCGTGGGAACCTGTCTGCCTGAAACATTGATACCTGTAATCGCCTTGCTTTTTTCAAATAAAAGTAAGGACTCTGTAAATATAGGAATTGGTGCTATTGTCGGGGCACCTTTTATGCTATCGACCCTTGCATTTTTTATAACGGGTTTAAGCGTAATAATCTTCGCAGGCAGACGACAGACAGGAATGAAACTGAATACGAATTTGGATATCCTTGGACGTGACATTTCATTTTTTGTTATTGTTTTCACAGGAGCTATTTCAGTGTCATTTTTCTCAGTAGGCATTATCAAAAATTTAGCTGCAATATTACTCATAGGTGCATACGTTTATTATGTTTTTAAAACTGTAAACAATGACAAGGCAAGTAATGAAGAAATCGATGAACTCATATTTTCACGTACATTCAGATTAAAAGAAAATATCCCGGTTATTATGGCTCAGATTGCTCTAGCTCTTTTCTCGATAATAATTGGAGCTGAGATGTTTGTTGGGAATATTGAAGTTATATCCGGGGCTTTAGGCATTTCAACACTTGCCCTGTCAATTGTAATTACACCTATAGCAACAGAACTTCCGGAGAAATTCAACAGCGTTATATGGATAAGCAAAAACAAGGATACACTTTCCCTGGGAAATATATCCGGTGCTATGGTATTTCAAAGCTGTATACCGGTTTCAATAGGTATCCTCACAACGGACTGGAAGCTTGACATTATAACATTGGCAAGCTCCCTGTTGGCATTGTCTTCCACTCTTGTAACATATATCTGGATAAAAGTTAAAAAGAGTTTAACACCACTGCCGCTTTTATGTGGTGGAATATTTTATGCTTTATTTATTGGATTTTTGATACTCAGAGGGTTTAAATAATATTACATAATATTTTCCAGGGAAAAACTTTCTTTTTTAGGAATATGTTTAATATACTCTTTTAACGCCTCCAGTTCTGCCAGAGCAGAAGGATAGTCCTTGCTCTCAACATATTTTTTAGTTTTAGTATATGAGTTATCAATATTATCAATTTCAAAGTGGTCTAAAAGGATAGCCCAACCGAACTTTGTTTTATCCCAATCGGATCCAAAATCGTTCAGGAGCTTTTCGGCAGAGTCCCATTGTTGGGTTTGTATAAATAAGCCGGCAGAGTTTACGGTTTTTTCAAGTTTTTCGCAGGAGCGGTTCAGATAATATAGAGTCAGAACCCCTGAAATGATTATAACCAAAACTAAACTAACAACTACAGTTACTGTTTTTGTGTTGTTTGACATATCTTTTAGCTCCTTTTATTATTTTCCTTTTGCTGGCAAAAAAGCTGACCATCTGAACCAACACATGCAAAAAAAACATCTTTAGTGCTTTGAATATTCATCTTTTTTAATTCATTTTCCAATTTGGTTTTGCTGAAATTGGTAAGGTTAAGATTTTTTTCTATAAGGTCACCATCAATAATAATTTCAACGGCGGGTGCTTCATATTTGCCGGAAATATTAAGGTCTTCACGGATTACCTTGGATTTTCCGGCTTTAGGTATGACACTAAGCTGTCCGTTGGTTTCTAATATTGCGTATTCCACATCGGCAATATTATATATATCCTTACTTCTTAATTGTTCCAACAGGTCGTTAAGGGTATACAGTTCTTGCCTGAAAACCTGTTCCATTATTCTGCCACCTGAAATAAGAACACTTGGGCGTCCGCAGATAATAGTTCTGGCTTTGGTACTTTTAAGTGAAATAAAGGATATCAGTATCTGTGCAGCTAACATGGTAAGTATGGGTATTATTCCATTAACCAGAGGTATACCTGTATTTTGCATGGGCACCGAGGCCAGCTCTGAAATCATGATTGCAACCGCCAGCTCAAAAGGCTGTAGTTGTCCGATTTGCCTTTTTCCCATAATCCTCATTGCAATGATTACGACGATATAAAGTATCAGGGTTCTTATAAAAACAACGAGCATTAAATACCTCTTTTCATATGTGGTTTTATATAGACTTATTATTTTTATTAGTTTAAAAATAATACATCTTATTTAAATAATGAATAAATGTATTAAATTTGAAGAAATATTGAGATAATAAATGATAATCAGCAAATTTTGGTTCTATTTGGTGCAATGATGATTTAATTTTTATATTTAATGATTTTTTGCGGATTAATAAAATAATTAAATAGTGTTATAATTGTTTGGTATTCTTTACTATGGGGCATTATGTATGGCATAGAAACACCATACCTATAATGCTCATTATTTTTATCTGGATTTTTAATAGGAGGAAATCATGCAGGTAGTTATAATAGGATGTGGGAAGGTTGGAGCAAAGTTTGCACAGGTTCTTTCTGAAGAAGGAAATGAAATTGTAATTGTTTCAAACGATCCAAAAGCTTTCAAAAATCTTCCACCTGACTTTGACGGAGTGACCTTGACAGGAGTACCTATTGATCAGGATGTTTTGAAAATGGCAGGCATAGAAATTGCTGACGTATTGGTGGCAGTAACTGAAGATGATAATGTAAATATCATGGTTTGTCAGGTGGCAAAGGAAATATTCAAGGTACCCAAGGTTGTTGCCAGAATTTATAACCCTGCACGTGAACATGTGTTTCATCAATTTGGTCTGGAAACTATTTGTCCGACTGATGTAACTGTAAATGTAATGAGAGCTATGCTTGAGTCAAACGATGACGTTAGCACACATAATATTGGAAATACTTCTGTATTATTTAAACATATAAAATTATCTGAAGGTTATATAGGCAAAAGAATTAGTCAGGTGAAGCTTAACCAAAGTATGATTTTTGGTATTATGAGGTCGGGAGAATTTATATTGGCCAATGCCGCAGGAAGATTAGTTAAGGATGACATTTTGGTTGTGGCGGATACTACCCATAAGAATAATAAGGAGATCAACTAAATGTATATTGTAATTGCCGGTGGAGGAAAGGTAGGGTTTTATCTTATAAAAACCCTACTGCCATATAAACATAAAATAGCAGTTATTGAAAAGCAGAAAGAGCTTTGTGAAAAGATTGCAAACCAACTGAATGTCTGCGTAGTAAACGGAGATGGAACAAATATTGAGCATTTAACAGAATGTAATGTAGAGAGAGCGGACATATTTATTGCAGTTACAGGAAAGGACGAAGAAAACCTCATAGCCTGTCAGCTTGCAAAAAGAAATTTTGGCATAAAGCGTACTATTGCAAGGGTAAACAATCCAAAGAACATAACTGTTTTTGAAAAACTTGGGGTTGATATTGCCGTGAGCAGTACTTCAATAATTGCCGATCTGATAGAACAGGAAGTTGACTACTCGGGAATGAAAACGTTGATGAAGCTGAAAAACGGTAAAATCTCTCTCAGTGAAATATTGCTTTCTTCGACTTCTCCTGTAAAAAACAAAAAACTAAAGGAAATAAATATTCCAAGAGAATGTGTCTTAATTTCAGTTATTAGAGAAGAAAGTGTTATAATACCAAATGGTGATACGCTTTTATTGGAGGGAGACCACATATTAACTGCCTCATCTATACAGGATCAACAGGAATTAAAGGACTTTTTCCTGGGATAAAAATTTTTATTGCATATTATTGATTCTATATGTTAGAATTGTAAAAACAATATCAAACAGCTTTGATTAATTATAGTAACTGTCTGCAACGTATTTTTAGAGAACAGTCTGGTGGGTGAAAAGACTGGAATACGCAGATAAGTGAATTACAGATTATGAGCCGCTATTTGCCGGGTATGCCCGTTATAGCTTTATTAAGACATTTTTTGGACAAAAGACGTTCAAAAATGTGAATTAAGGTGGTACCACGAAGCTCTTCGTCCTTATACAGGATAAAGGGCTTTTATTTTTATATATCGCGATATTAAAAAAAGAATATAAGGAGTGAATCAAGGTGAGCAGTGTTTTTGATGTATTAAAGGAAAGAGGATTTATTGCACAGATTACCCATGAGGAAGAAGTAAAAAAGCTTTTAAGTGAAGAAAAGGTCACTTTCTATATCGGCTTTGATCCAACAGCAGACAGTTTGCATATCGGACATTTTTTACAGTTAATGGTTATGGCTCATATGCAGCAGGCAGGCCATGTACCTATAGTTCTTATAGGCGGCGGTACTGCCATGGTTGGAGACCCTACGGGTAAGAATGATATGAGAAAAATGATGACCAGGGAAATTATTAAACATAATTCTGATAGTTTCAAAACTCAGATATCAAAGTTTATTGATTTTTCAGAAAACAAGGCAATTATGGTTGACAATAGTGATTGGCTTATGGAGTTAAATTATGTTGAATTCCTTAGAGATGTGGGCGTACATTTTTCTGTAAACAGAATGCTTACTGCAGAATGTTTTAAATCAAGAATGGAAAAGGGTTTGACTTTCCTTGAATTTAACTACATGCTTATGCAAAGCTATGATTTTCTTGTTTTAAACAAAAAATACGGCTGTAAGATGGAGTTAGGCGGTGACGATCAGTGGTCTAATATTCTTGGAGGAATCAACCTTGTAAGAAAATCAGAGAGCAGAGATGTATACGGAATGACCTTCACACTTCTAACTACAAGTGAAGGTAAGAAGATGGGTAAAACCGAAAATGGTGCAATTTGGCTGGATCCTGAAAAGACTACTCCATACGAGTTTTACCAGTACTGGAGAAATATAGCAGATAATGATGTTGAGAATTGTCTTGCACTGATGACCTTCCTTCCTATGGATGAGGTAAGAAGACTTGGTTCATTAAAGGATGCGGGGATAAACGAAGCTAAAGCAGTGTTGGCATATGAGGTTACAAAAATCGTACACGGTGAAGAAGAGGCAAAAAAAGCCAAAGAAGCTGCAGAAGCAATATTCGGAGGTAAAGGCCAATCCGACAGCATACCTTTTGTTGAAATTAAGTCAGCTGACCTTGAGGCCGGTATAAAAATAATTGATTTGCTGATGATTGCAGGACTAACTCCTTCAAAGAGTGAGGCAAGAAGAGCTGTTCAGCAGGGAGGGGTACTCCTAAACGATGAAAAGATAACTGCTTTTGATTACACGGTTGGTACAAATGACCTTGTTAACGGGGAAATGATGCTTCAAAAGGGTAAAAAGAACTTTGTAAAAGTAAAGATTGTTTAGTTTATAAATAAAAATAACCGTTTGCATCAGTCATTATTTTATCTGATACAGGCGGTTATTTTATGTTGACTGATTATATAAAACTATCCTACAAGAATCTTGGCTTCTGGATAAACAATGTCAGAAGTCCTTTTGGAGGACTTCAGGGTCAATGCTACAGCAAAGGATAAAGGACCCACCCTTCCCAAAAACATTGTAAGGACAATAAGTGCTTTACTGGCAGTATTCAGTAAGGGCGTCGGTCCAAGAGTTAACCCTACTGTACCAAAGGCTGAAGTTGTCTCATACAGTATGTCCAATACATGAAAGTTGCTTTGTAGTGTAACAATGGCAGTGGTAATTATTACTACGAGGATAGCACTTAGTCCTGTTATCGAAAGTGCCTTGTTTACTGTATACTGATGTAATTTCCTCTTGAAAAGCACTACATCCCCGGAGCCTTTTATTTGTGAAAAAACAGCAATCATTATGACACCAAAGGTAGTAACCTTTATTCCACCACCTGTGGAGCCGGGAGCAGCACCTACAAACATAAGGAAAACCGTGAAGACCTTTGATATCTCTTTCATATCGGCAAGGTTAATTGAATTAAAGCCTGCGGTTCTGGCTGCTGTGGATTGAAAGAAGGCTGCATTGATTTTTTCCAAAAAGTTCATAGGGCCCAGTGTTTTAGCATTGCTATATTCGTTTGCAAAGAAAAACAGAGTACCGGAAATCAATAGGATAGAGGTTATAACAAGCACCAGTTTTGTATGAAAGAGGAGTGCTTTGTTTTTTCTGAATTCATACAAATCTCTCCAAACCGTAAATCCAAGTCCTCCAACTATTATCAGCCCTGAAATAGTGTATATAACTATAGGG
>JAEZIU010000008.1 GCA_023436485.1 Bacillota bacterium
GAAGAAGACCCAGCAAATGCTTAATTCACTTCAAGTTGGATGGGGTGTTACAACTATAGGAGGTATAGTTGGTAAGATTATAAACATAAAAGATGACGAAATATATATCGAATCCGGTGTTGATAAAAACAAGATACTTGTAAAGCGTTGGGGAATTAAAGATGTTATAAAGCCTGTTGAAGGCTAATAAGTGAAAACATAATTAATTCTTGCCAACTGTTCTAAGTGGACTACCTCAAAAATATGATATACAAAGAACATTTTATATTATATTTTTGGAGGTATACTATGGGAGTACAAACACCTGGATTAAAAAAAACACTGGATGAACACATAAACCTGCTGAGGGTAGTAAAAGGTTTAATAATTGCTTTTCTTATAACGCTTCCATGTTTTTTAGGATTTGCATTATTTTTAACATATACAGATTTTCCTGAAAAACACACCTATATTGCAGTTCTTATTACAACGGTATTGAGTGTACTGGTTGCATCGGCTTACTCTACAAAAAATGTTAAGAGTAAAGGTTGGATGAATGGCTGCTTTGTAGGAATCCTTTACGTAGCTATACTTTACATCGCCAGCAGTCTTGTGTTCTTGAATTTTCAAGTTGATGTTCAGGTGATATTATCCGTGGTTATAGGTGCCATTGTAGGATGCCTTGGCGGCATTTTTGGAATTAATTTGCGGTAACGTGATTTCTAAAAAATGGCTTTTCAAAACTGATTAGATATGCTATAATCGGCTAAGAAAATTGATGGGGGGGACTACATAATGAAACATATAAAGACTATTAACAATGCTACTCTTAAAAACAGCCTTGCAAAAGCTGGATGTGGCGAATGTCAGACTTCTTGCCAGTCAGCTTGCAAGACATCATGTACAGTTGCTAATCAAAGCTGCGAAAACAAGTAATATTAGATATGCATATTGGTTTATTTTAATATGTATGAATTTATAAATTAGTGAAAGGTGAATTAACACTTTTCACTTTTTTAAATGTTATAACCCGGTGTTGTATCCAGGATTTTTTAGCTTTAGGAGGTCACTTTTAATGATTCACAAGTATACTATGTACGATACCAATATAGTCTTGGACGTAAACAGCGGTGCTGTCCATGTATTTGATGATGCTGCTTTTGATGTAGTAGATTTATATAAGAATGAAACAAGGAATCAGATAATTGAATCACTATCAGAAAAATACTCAGGACAAGTTATAGAAGATGCCTATGAGGAAATTGCCGAACTTGAATCCAAAGGTTTGCTTTTTAGTGAGGATGTATATTCAGATGCTTTAAATAAGTGGGAAAGAAAACCTGTAGTAAAGGCTTTATGTCTACATATTTGTCATGACTGTAACCTGAGATGTAAATACTGCTTTGCCTCCACAGGAAGTTTTGGCGGACACAGAACTATGATGGATCTTGAAACAGGTAAAAAAGCAATAGATTTCCTTATTGAAAAATCTGCAGGTAGACGGAATCTGGAAGTGGACTTTTTCGGCGGTGAGCCGCTGATGAACTTTGATGTAGTAAAAGGTATTGTTGAATACGCCAGAATAAGAGAAAAAGAATCTGCCAAGAATTTCAGATTTACTATTACTACAAATGCTGTATTATTAAATGAAGAAATAAAAGAATTTGTTAATAAGAATATGCATAATGTGGTTCTTAGCATTGACGGACGTAAGGAAACCAATGACAATATGAGGCCTAGAGTTGACGGGTCAGGAACTTATGACAGAATTCTTCCTAAAATCCAAGATATGGCTGAATCAAGAAACCAAGATAATTATTACGTAAGAGGTACTTTTACCAGAGAAAATCTTGATTTTTCCGAAGATGTACTTCATCTGGCAGATCAGGGCTTCAAGCAGATTTCTATAGAGCCTGTTGTTGCAGCGAAGGACTCCGGCTATGATATCCGTGAACAGGATCTTCCGAAGCTTTTTGAAGAGTATGAAAACCTTGCAAAGGAATACATAAAAAGAGATAGTGAAAAGCGTGGCTTTAACTTCTTCCATTTTATGATTGATTTGCAGCAGGGGCCTTGCGTTATAAAGAGACTTGGTGGATGTGGCTCAGGTCATGAATATCTGGCAGTTACGCCGGAAGGTGATTTATATCCTTGTCATCAGTTTGTAGGTGATGAAAAGTTTAAAATGGGCAATGTTCATGAAGGTGTATTCAATAGTGATTTTCAGAAGGATTTTCAAAAGTCAAATGTTTACACAAAAAAGGACTGCGCTGAATGTTGGGCTAAATTTTATTGCAGTGGAGGGTGTGCTGCAAATGCGTACCAGTTTAATAATGATATTAATGTTCCATACAAAATTGGTTGCGAACTTGAGAAAAAGAGAGTAGAATGTGCAATCTGGATAAAAACTCAAGAATAGAGGGGTTCATTGTGGTAAAGGATTTTAATAACATCACACCTAAAATCCACGAAACTGCATTTGTTGCACCGAACAGTACAGTTATTGGAGATGTAGTTTTGGGTGAAAATACAACTATCTGGTACAATGCAGTTTTAAGAGGAGACATCGATAGTATAGTTGTCGGTGATAATACCAATATACAGGAAGGCTGTATATTGCATTGCAAAGAGGGAATCGAAGTTAGGCTGGGTTCACATGTTACCATTGGTCACGGAGCAATTTTGCACAGTTGCCGTATAGGTAATAATACACTTGTTGGAATGGGTGCAATAGTACTTGACAGTGCAGAAATAGGCAACAATTGCCTTGTAGCAGCCGGTAGTGTAGTCACACCCAGAACTAAGATACCTGATGGTTGTCTTGTTGCAGGTAGTCCGGCAGAAATAAAAAGGACTCTGTCAGAGCAAGAAATTGCTGAAATAAAATGTAATGCAAATGAGTATATCAATCTATTAAAATACTACAAATAATATTTTCAGCAAAAGTGAGTATCCTAAAATCACAGGATATGCATTTGATTTCATAATATTTCTTACAAAAATTGACAATCTTCAAAAAGATTAGTTTAATTGTTTAACAAAAATCTATTACTAAAATTGTAAATTTATGTTTAATATTGAGACTTATTTATTGACTACCTTTTTTGTAAGTTATATAATGTCGTAAGTGGATTATAATTTAAGGGGGAATACTACAAATGAGAGGAAGCAACGCGGTTAAATTTTTCTCGATAATACTTATCATCGGAATTTTAACCTGGATAGCAGCTTATGGTTCTATCTTGGGGTTTGAAATACCAGGTGTTAAGGAAATTAGAACGGGTATTGACATTCAGGGAGGCGTGGATGCTAGACTTTATGCAGTAACCAAGGACAACAGCAAGGCAAAAGCTGAAGATCTGGATTCTGCAAGAATTACCATAGGTAAGAGATTGGATTCTAAAAAAATCTTTGATAGAGTTATAACTGTAGATAAAGATAAAGGATACATTCTAGTACAAATACCACACAAAAAAGGTGAAGCATTCGATCCACAGAAATCAATAGAAGAAATTGGTAAAACCGCATTATTAACCTTCCAAGAGGTTGACG
>JAEZIU010000107.1 GCA_023436485.1 Bacillota bacterium
ATCAACTTCAGGAGCTTTTGTCCAATGAGGGTATTCTTGTGAAACTGAGGCCTATAAGTAAAAATCATGAAAATAATGACAATTACTATGAAGTTCTCGTTCCTGAAGCAGAGATTGAAGAAGCACATAGCGTAATCATTGAAACGGGTTATTAATAAAAATGAATGATAGTAGCTCCGAGCTTTTGCCCGGGGCTACTACTGCTTCATAGGCAAAATATATTACTATTTGTAATATATTTATCATACTTTTTAAGGAGAATGTCGTATGCTATATATAGATGTACCGTTAACAGTCAGATATGCCGAGACAGACAGGATGGGCATTGTTCATCATTCAAATTATCCTGTATGGTTTGAAGTAGGAAGAACAGAATTTATAAAACAAAGTGGAATTTCTTACTCCCATGTAGAGGCATTGGGCATAATGCTGCCGCTTTTGGAGCTGCATTGTAAATATATCAACTCATCTACATATGAGGATAATATAATAGTAAGGACAAGTATTAAAAGTTACTCTAAAGCAAGGCTGAATTTTAAGTACGAGGTATTTAAGTCGGACGATATGGAAAATCCTATCACAATCGGAGAAACCTCCCATGTTTGGACCACCAGTGATTTAAAGCCTATAAACCTGCAAAAATACTATCCCGAACTTTATGGAATTATTGAAAAAGCAGCAGGGGATGACTAAATTCATGTAAGTTGAAGAAATAAGAAGTTATTGCATTTAAATGACACATTATGATAAACTATGTGTGCTATTTACTCTAATATTGGTAATCAGGTGGTGTATTGGTGAGAAAATATATTCCGAACGCATTAACATTATTAAGACTCATAATAGTGCCTTTTCTAGGTTACTTTATTTACTGTGAAAAATATACTACGGCCATTATTCTGTTCGCTTTTGGCGGGTTTACTGATGTACTTGACGGTTATATAGCCAGAAAGTATAATTTGATTACAAAATGGGGCAAGGTTTTTGACCCACTGGCTGATAAGCTTATGCAGATAACAGCATTGGTCTTTCTTGTATTACATAAATTTATACCATTAGTTGTTTTGGTTATTGTTTTAATTAAGGAGTCTTTAATGCTGGTAGGCGGTATAATGGTGTATAAAAAAGGAAGAACGGTTATAGGTGCCAATTGGTACGGAAAGCTGGCTACCGTAATTTTTTATTTTGCTATACTTTCAACCATTATACTGAAAATTGTTGCAGGTGATAGCGGTTACGCATCAAATGCCATTTATGTTGCAATAGGATTGGCGGTTATATGTACTTTGTTTGCTTTAGCAATGTATATTAGTATTTATTTCAAATTTTCTAAGGATTATAGTAAAAAAAACAATAAGTAAATTGTAGCTATATGTAAAGGTACACTTTTGGTGTACCTTTTTAAATAAAAGTGGTTAGTTGAAGATCCGCAGTGATGTTCACCAACGGAGGATACAATGTTCGGTTATATAATGCCGGAAAAACCGGAATTAAAAATAAAGGAATTTGACATATACAGGGCGTATTATTGCGGTGTGTGCAAATCAATAGGAAAAAGGCACGGACAACTTAAAAGAATGACACTGACGTATGATGCTGCTTTTCTGGCGCTTCTTTTAGGCTCCATACTTAATTTAAAAACAAGTCTCACAAAGGAAAGATGCATGGTCCATCCATTAAAAAAGTCTTTTGTGACACATAATGAAATTATTGATTATTCTTCCGACATAAATATTATTTTAGCGTATAATAATATGAAAGATAAGTGGAATGATGACAAATCCAAAATAGCACTTGCAGGCATGGCGGCATTTAAAAGATCATACAGAAAGTTAGTTGTGGAATATCCGGAAAAGTGTGCTATAATTAACCAAAGACTGAGCGACTTGTCCAAGTTGGAAAAGGAAAAATGTAATTCCATAGACGCTGCATCTGAACCTTTTGCAAAGCTTATGGAAGAGGTTTTAGACTACGAAAGACTAGATGATAAAACCAGACAAATTTTAAGATGGATGGGTTACAATATCGGGAAATGGATATATTTGGTTGATGCTTTTGACGACATGGAAGACGATATAAAAAATTCAAGCTACAACCCGTTTCTTAATCAATTCAGTTACACGGGACAGGATTTAACGGCTTTTAAGAATGATATCAAGAGTCAAGCGGAGTTTACAGTATTGTATTGTTTGCAGGAAGCGTCAAAGGCATTTGAATTGCTTAGTTTAAAAGAAAATAAAGGTATATTGGAGAACATATTATATATAGGGATGTTAAGTAAAACGGATAAAATTTTGTGCCAGAGGAGTTGTGGTAAAGGTGAAAAATCCATATGAAGTACTAGGAATAAGTGAGGGAGCATCTGAAGAAGAAATAAAGAAAGCATACAGAGAACAGGTAAAGAAATATCATCCGGATCAATACCATGATAATCCTCTTTCCAAACTCGCAGAAGATAAACTTAGAGAAGTAAACGAAGCTTATGAGTACTTGACAGGAAAAGGTCAATCCGCTAAAACCAGTAATGGCTGGAGCGGAAGAAGCAGTGCTCCCGGTTCTTCCGGTTTTGGAGGTGCAAGTGGTGCAGGCGGCGGAAATGCCGGAGGGGATAATTATCGTCAGATAAGAATGTATATAAATTCCGGTAATATAGCAGCGGCGGATTCACTACTTGAAAGTATTCAAAACAGAAACGCCGAATGGTTTTATCTTCGTGGACTGGTCTTTATGAAAAAAGGTTGGTACAACGAAGCAATGATGAATATCAAACAAGCTGTAAACATGGATCCGTCAAACTATGAATACAGGGATGCCCTTAACCGAATAAATACCAATAACAACATGTACCGCGGTAATGCGGCTAATAGGGGATATGGGGCAGGACCAAGCTTTTGTGACATGTGTACATGTCTATGGTGTTCTGATTCAATGTGCGAGTGTTGCGGAGGAGATTTAATATCCTGTTGCTAATGAAAGTGAAGGCTTAAAACTAAATTTATGAGGTAGATATGAATAACGCAACAAGAGTGAAAAAAATTACATTAAGCGGAATTCTTCTAGGGTTTACCGTCATATGTGTATTTCTTGCAGCTGTTTTGCCTACAAGCAGGCTTTCGTTGTATGCAATAAGTTCACTTTTTACTGCAATTACAATTATTGAATTCGGAGCAAAAGCAGGATGGACTTTTTATGCTGCATCCGCTGTTTTGTCGGCGGTTTTGATTCCCAGACTTGAAGTACTCCCATATATAGTGTTTTTTGGAGTTTACGGATTGTTAAAACTATATTTTGAGAGGCTGCAAAGTAGGGCCCTGGAATATATATTAAAACTAATCTATTTTAATATATGTTTGCTACTGGGGTTTGTTTTTCTAAAGGAATTTATAATGACGGGTGTTAAATTAGCCGCGCCTGTGTATATAGTTGCAGCATTAATGGAAATAGTTTTTATAGTATATGATTATGTTTACACTCTGTTTATTAGGTTTTACTCGTCTACGCTAAAACCTAAATTAAAGATTTAAAAGGCTTAATATGATTTCCGAAATTGAGAAATAATTTGAATAAATGCCCTGAGTATATTACAATATTTGTAAACTACTCAGGGTTTTTTAGTGCGTAAGTACAATTGGAGGTTGTTATGTCGCCAGCTTTTTCATATTCAATAGGCGTTTTTATAATTATATTTCTTGCAGGCTTTGCAGTTAATCTGCTAAAGAGGCATTATATATTTCAGTTGGTGGGAATAGCCTTCTTTTTTACGTACATTATAGTCAATTCTGCGGTTTATATTGAAAGAACTGCACAAACATCATTTCAGACCATTTTTTTCAGGTCCATGCCATCTCTATTTGGTATATCCGCCTGTCTTATAAGCATGACGCTTGGATTCTTGCTTTATCCTGTCTTAAGAAAAAAAATCAGACATTGATTTAACTTACTCAATTAAATAGCTAAAATATAATAAACCTCTTTGGCTAAATATGCTATAATAAGAATATTGTTGTTATTTTATAGATGATATTACTTAAGTTATCACACTCACGGAGGTTTAAATATGAATGAAAAAGTCAAGGACATTGCTGTCAGGATCAAGGGACTCAGGCTTTTGGCAAGTTACACTGAAGAAGAGGTAGCAGAGCAGCTGGGAGTCAAGCTTGATAAATATAAATTATACGAAAACGCTGAAGACGATATTCCTGTCAGTTTATTATATGAGCTGGCAGAAATTTATAAGGTCAATATAACTGAAATTTTAACAGGGACATCACCAAAACTTC
Source organism: Bacillota bacterium (assembly GCA_023436485.1). Classification (GTDB taxonomy): domain Bacteria; phylum Bacillota; class Clostridia; order Acetivibrionales; family DSM-1351; genus Ruminiclostridium. The sequence goes on from JAEZIU010000107.1 coordinate 4,281, forward strand.
ACGATATATGTCACGTCAGAAAAGGTGAAGGCCTTAAAGTCGAAAGATATGACCAATACAGCTTTGAAAGTCTTGCTTACAAATATTCAAACAGAAAAATAGAACCTATGCTAGTTGTACTTGACCCCGAAAACAGTCCTGAAATGGTTTCTCATAAAGGACAGGAATTTAATTACTGTCTTGAAGGGAAAATGCAGGTGTTAATAGGGAAAGAAAAATTTGACCTGGAACCCGGGGATTCTTTATATTTCAATTCTTCGATTCCTCACAAGCAGCTTGCATTAAGCGGTAAGGAAGCAAAATTCCTTACGATAATTTTACTTTAATTAAAATATTGTCGTTAAAATGTATTGGAGGATATACGAATGAGTTTGGAAACACGGTATTTGGATAAAACTGATTTTGAATCCTATGAGGATTTTAGAGAGAACTTTAAGCTAAACGTTCCATCTAACTTCAACTTTGCTTATGACATAATAGATGAACATGCGAGATTGGAACCTGAGAGACTTGCATTGGTATGGTGTGATGACCATGGCAATGAGAAGAAATTTACTTTTAAAGATTTGAAGTACTGGTCTGACAAGACAGCGAACTACCTGACTGACAACGGATTAGGCAAGGGCGACAAAGTAATGTTCATATTAAGAAGAAGATATGAATTCTATTTCTTTGCCTTCGCTGCAATGAAAATAGGTATTACCTTTATTCCATCTACAAACCAGCTGATGAAGAAAGACATAGTGTATAGAAATAATGCAGCAGAAGTAAAGGCTGTTATCGCATATAATGACCCTGCAATAATAGAACACGTTGAGAATTCGATGGGAGATTCCCCTACTGTTAAAAAATATATAATGGTTGGCGGAACCAAGGATAAATGGCTGGATTATGATAAGGAAATAGAAGGATGTTCCGGTAACTGGATAAGGCCTACTGGAGAATTGGATACTCAAAATAAAGACTATATGATAATCTATTTTACTTCTGGTACCACCAGTATGCCAAAAATGGCAATACATGATTTTACATATCCACTTGGACATATTGTTACCGCCAAATATTGGCACAGGGTTGTTGATAACGGACTGCACGTGACTGTTGCTGATTCAGGTTGGGCAAAATTTGCATGGGGCAAGCTTTTTGGGCAATGGATATGCGGTGCAGTACAATTTTTATATGATATGGATAGATTTGATCCTTGCAATTTGCTTGAGAAAATAGAAAAATATCAGATAAAGACTTTCTGTGCACCACCCACGATTTATAGGTTTATGCTACAGCATGATATAACAAAATATGATTTATCGTCACTAACACACTGTTCAACTGCCGGAGAACCTTTGAATCCGGAGATTTTCAACAGGTTCAAAAGGCTGACGGGACATGAAATATTAAATGGCTTCGGACAGACAGAAACCACCGTAATTGTAGCCAACTATGAATGGCTGCCGGTAGACCCGGGTGCCATGGGAATGCCAAACCCTGCATACAACATAGATGTAGTAGATGAAGAAGGAAACTCCTGCCAGGTAGGAGTGGAAGGTGAATTGGTAATAAGGGACGTTGATACCAATAAGCCAGCCGGGTTGTTCTGCGGATATTATAAAGATCCTGAATCAACGGCAAGAGTATGGTATAATAACACATACCATACAGGCGATGTTGTTTACAAGGACGAGCATGGATATCTTTGGTTCGTTGGAAGAAATGATGATGTTATAAAAGCATCAGGCTACAGGATAAGTCCGTTTGAAGTAGAAAGTGCAGTAATAGAGCATCCGTCTGTTGTAGAATGTGCCGTAACCGGCGCACCTGACAGTATAAGGGGTACGGTTGTAAAGGCAACCATTATACTTGCAAAGGGTTTTCAGCCTTCTGAAGAATTGAAAAAGGATATTCAAAATTATGTAAAGAAAGTTACGGCACCATATAAATACCCCAGAATAATAGAATTTGTTGATGAATTACCAAAGACAATCAGTGGAAAAATAAAAAGAGCACAGCTTCGTCAGGATGATCATAAAAAGTTTGAATCTTCATGATTCAAACTTCCAAATCA
>JAEZIU010000137.1 GCA_023436485.1 Bacillota bacterium
AATTCACTTTCACTGAAAACGAACAGGCTTTCTACAAAGAGAAAGGGTTCGACAATGAACCTCAAAGATGTCCTGACTGCAGAAGAGCAAGAAAGCAGCAGAACAACAACAGAGGCGGCGGAAGAAGTTTTGGCAATAGGTGGTAAATAAGAGGAGAGCGTAGGCTCTCCTTTTTAGTTTTTTTATAAAGTCTGATATGAAGTTCAATCAGAATGATATATTTAGTGTGGTTAATAACCTTATAGATACGGTATTTGTTTTTCCTCATTGTTTAATGCCTTATCTCCTTATACCAATATATATTATTGTCACCCTTAAAGAGAAGTAAAAAAGCTTCTATTCCTATGGTAGAAAGCTATTATGGGCCTTTTTCAACAATAAAAATCAATTCATTTTCCATTACTAATAATTACATATATGGGAAATAATATCTAAATACTCATGTAAAATCCTATAGTACAAAACAACATAACATTGACAAAAAATAAACAAGTAGTAATATTTTATTATAGATAAAATAAACCTTACGAAAAATATTACTATAAGGAGAGTTGAATTATGGCAGGACTATTTGATTTAACAGGGAAAATAGCAGTTGTTACAGGAGCTTCTTCCGGTTTGGGAGTTCAGTTTGCAATGGCTCTTGCAAAACAAGGAGCAGATATTGCCATTGTTGCAAGAAGGGTTGAAAAATTAGAAGCAGTAAAGAAACAAATAGAACAACTTGGCGTGCGTTGTTTGGCGGTAAGATGTGACGTATCAGACAGTGCTGATATAAAAAATGCAGTTAATGAGATTAAAGAGTACTTTGGAACTATTGATATATTAGTAAACAATGCGGGTATCGGTTTAACAGGACCTGCTGAAGAACAATCAGATGAATTATGGCAGACAATGATGAGTGTTAATATTAACGGAGTTTACTATTTTGCCCGTGAAGTAGGGAAGATTATGCTTGAAAAGAAATACGGAAAAATAATAAACATCGGTTCTATTCACAGCACAGTTGCAATGCCGGGACTTCCTATTACTGCATACTGTACTACAAAAGGTGCAGTGGAAATGTTAACAAAGTCATTGGCCAGCGAGTGGGCAAAGCACGGTATAACAGTTAATGCAATAGGGCCTGCATATTTCCCAAGTGAAATGACAGATGATGTTCTTGCAAATGAAGATTTCCATAATCTCGTAAAAGCAAGCTGTCCAATGGGAAGAGCCGGCAGAGATGGTGAATTAGATGGAGCTTTAGTTTATTTTGCATCCGATGCATCCAGCTATACAACAGGACAACTCTTATCAGTTGACGGTGGTTGGACAACTATCTAATACTAATTAATTGACAAAATACAATTCTCATTTTTGGGAGTTGTATTTTTTGTCTAAATAAAATAAAAATCACCTTTTCTAACATTAAAATTACTGATTATTTCGATAAGCACATAACAATTTATTCCAATAGCTAATTAACCGAAATAGCAATTTAATCTATTGCGGTTGGAATGATATGGAAGTAGAATGTTCTTATACAATAGGAAAGACAGGTGAGAACAATGATAAGTATTTATGTTGTGCTTGCAGTGGTTCTACTTCTTGGAGTAAAAGTCCGAATAAGGGGCTGGGACGACGATTTTTTGTCCCTCGGTAATACAAAGATACTGCAAGGATTCTGTGCGGTTCTGATTGTTATTCACCATATTTCTCAGATTTTATCTGATTCTAAGCAATTATCACCTTTTAATGAATATGGAGTTCTATTTGTAGGGATATTCTTTTTCTGTTCAGGTTATGGGCTAATAAAAAGCTTAAAGACCAAAGATAATTATATGCAAGGCTTTTTAGGCAGGAGACTTCCTTCTGTATTAGTTCCGTTTTATATTACTACATTTATTTATATGGCTATTAGTTTACCATTCAGCTCAAGACCCTCTTTAATTCAAACAATACTTAATCTTACAGGTATACAGCTTATTAATCCCCACGCATGGTATATAGTGGCAGTGGTACTTTTTTACATAGCTTTTTATTTTATATTTAAATATATAGAAAATGAAAAAACAGCATTTGTGTCTATGGCAATATTTATTGCCTGCTATATAGCACTTAGCATTACTCTGAGACATGGGCAATGGTGGTTGCAAGGAGAATGGTGGTACAATACATGTTTTCTGTTCTATATTGGGATGCTTATAGCAAGATTTGAGAAAGGACTAACAGCAACAATAAAAAAGTACTATGTTTTAATATTACCTATAGCCATTGCGGCGTTTGTGGTTATGTATAAGATTTCAAATTATACCCTTGGAAAATTCTCATATTACGCACAAACTGAAACTGCCTCCGGGTATCCTGAAAGTTTGATATGCTTTTTCACTCAACTTCCTACGGTAATTCTTTTTGTAGCGGTTGTTTTTATACTTTGCATGAAGCTTACATTTAGTAACATAATACTAAGATTTCTTTCAAAGATATCTTTGGAACTATATCTGATACACTATCTTTTTCTGTTACTGTACAAATCGGATATAATAAATATCTCTAATGACCTTCTATATGTAACACTGGTAGTTATATCCTCGGTTGCAGCGGCATTCCTGTTGCATTTATTCAATAGGCCTATAATTAGAATAATAACTCCCAAAGAAAGCCGCAGTGGATATAATTCGAAAATAATGTAAAATAATATGAAAATATGTCGAATGATGCTAGAGTTCATTTGGAATTTGAGGTATACTACTAATATGTATTAGTATATAAGCCAAAGGAGTTCTTCATTATGAAAAAACCTTCACTAAGAGCCATTATTATTTTAGTTCAGTTAATTCTTGTAATTTTGCCGCTATCAGCAATACTACTCCTGCTTTTAAACAATTATTCTTTTCCAACAATGGGATTAAAGATTGCCTTAGCTGTAATAATCGGACTTTCAGTATTGGCAGTTGTTCTTCAAAATGCTTTTTTCGGAGTATTCATTAAAGAAATCAAAAAAGTAGTACAAAAGCTAAAACATATTCAACAGGGAGATTTAACTGTTGATATAAAAGCAAAGAGTATAAAAGAAATTAACGAAGTTACCACTATTACTGCAGAAGTTATCAAAGACTTTAACGAAGTGCTGTCTGAGGTTCATTCATCCTCCAACGATGTAAATCATATGATAAATACCGTAATGGAAACATTCCATGAATGGGGGGGGAACTCCAAGGACATATCCAAGGCAACGGGCGCTGTTACCGAAGGTGCAATACATCAGGCACAGGATTCTGAGGCTTGCTATAAAATGTCAGTAGAAATGGTTAACCAGGTTGAAGTGGTTTCAAAATCAACTGAACAGATGTCAGCTAAGGCAGAGCTTGTACAGAGTATGACTGATTCAGGTAAAAAAAGTATCTCAGAGCTGCTGCATAAGAGCAAACTTTCAGAAACCAATGTTGCTGAGATAAATAAAAGTATAGAGGAATTAAGCTCTATGGCTCAGGACATTACCAGAATAACAGAAATCATAACTGCCATCGCAAACCAGACCAACCTATTATCTTTGAACGCCAGTATAGAAGCGGCAAGGGCAGGAGAGGCGGGAAAAGGGTTTTCCGTAGTGGCTGGTGAAATTAAGAAACTTGCAGAAAAGAGTATTGAGGCAGCTAATAATATAGCTAAAACTATAGCAAATGTACAGGAGAAAGTTGGAAATACAACAGATAAAATAAACACTATAACGCAAACAATCATGTATCAGATAGGTGCTGTTAATCAAACAAATGAGGCTTTCAGCGGTATATCTAAAGCATCCGATGAATTGTTTCTTCAGCTTAATAATGTTGTAAAAGGTATGGACAAGCTGGATAGCTTTAAAACTAATCTGGCAGATTCAATAGAGAATATATCAGTTGTTGCAGCAGAAACGGCTGCATCATCAGAGGAAATAACATCGCTCATGTATAGCCAGAACAATTCTGCAGACGTACTTATGGGCCTTTCAGCGGATTTAAAAAATGTAGTGGAAGGGCTAGACAACAAATTAACCAAATATGTGTTTGATAAAAAGGAAAAAACAAGGAAAACCTTTGCCATTATTACTATTTTGGATATACCATTTTTCGCAGATACCTTAAAAGGTGCTGATGAAATAGGTAAGAAACTTGGAGTAGATATAATACAGATGAATCCAAAAGAATGGGGGCCAAAAGTTCAGGTAGATTTAATTGAAGAGTGTATAGAAAAAGGTGTTTCAGGCATAGCACTTATACCAATAGATTCTCCGGAAGTTAGGGAAGCGGCTAAGAAAGCTATTGAAAAGGGTATAGAGATTGTAAATATAGACAACTATCTGCCAGATTGCGGTATCAGAGAGCTTATCGGTACAGACAACTTCTCTGCCGGTCTAAACTTGGGGGAGAGTTTAATAAAATGCCTCAACGGAAAAGGAAACATAGTAATCTCCACAGCTTCCTCAACTTTTGATAATATGGCCGAGAGAATAAAAGGCATTAGAAAAGCTATTGAAAAATACCCTGATATTAAGATTGTAAAAATAGTAGACTTAGGTCTGATTCACCAAAGAATAGAAGGCTTGGAAGAAGTACTTGCTCAAAATGAGGATATAGACTGTATTGTCTATGTTGATTTCCAAGGAGCAGAGGTTCTTGAAAAACTGATACAAAAAGTCAATGTAAGCACGAAGATAGTAGGCTTTGATAATAGTGAAGAATCCGTAAGACTGCTGAAATCCGGCAAAGCTCATTCAATAGTAGTACAGAGGCAAAAAATATGGGGAGAGCTTGCAATAAGAAGGTTGAATGACCTTACATTAGGAAGACAAGTACCTAAATTTGAGGATGCAGGAACCTATGAAATAAACAAAAGAAATTTTTCTGCATTAATAAAATAATATAAAAAGCAAAGAAGGCTTCTGATATTTTTCATTATCAGAAGCCTTCTTTGCTTATATTTTCAAATTTAAGCTTTCTGGTACACTCTTATATTAATTTCTACTTCCGTGCTGAATTCTCCGGTAGTTTTGAGTTTATTTTCAGTCTCCGGGTCAGCGTGACGGCTGTAAGGAGTCATATTGAACAGGTTGAAAATGTCCTCTTTGTCGTTGATAGTGGTAGAATACGAAACCATTTTATGTTCAAGTAAATTAAAGCCTTCTTCCACGGTACCTTTTTGACCTATTGTGTCCGGACTATCGTAGATAAACTTCCTTAGACTATATAGGTGTCTGGGGCCGGGGGCAGCTACTAACAGCTTCCCGGAAGGTTTTAAAATACGCTTGAACTCCTGTTCATCTCTGGGGGCGAAGATACATAAAATGCAATCAACGGAATTGTTTAGTATGGGTATATGGTAACTGCTTGCAACAGCAAAATGTATATCTTTATCACGTCCCGCAGCATATTGTATTGCCGATTTAGACACGTCTATACCATACATGTCCAAATTCTTTGTATCATCAAAAGCAGAGAATTTTTGCTTCAATCTGCTGATATAATAACCTTCACCGCAACCAGCATCAAAAATACTGATAGTGCCAGAATTTTCGGTTTTCAGTGTTTCTATGACCATATTATTAAGGGTATCGGAAAACTCCTGATAATAACCTTTATCAAGAAATTCTCTGCGGCTTTTAATCATTTCCTTACTGTCCCCGGGTTTGCCTGTCCCGATATGACTTGAAAGCAGAAGATTTACATGACCTTGCTTTGCTATATCAAAACTGTGTCCGTTTGGGCAAAAGTATTGTTTTTGCCCTTTATTTAAAGGCTTTTTACAATTAGGACACTGAAATAATGTTTTATTTATCAAGAATGAACACCTCCGTACAAGTATACTATAATAAATAAATTATGGTCAAATGTTCCGGTGCAATTCCTTCTCCGGTTAAAGCCGGGGGTGACGGAATACATGCTGATTTAAATATTTTGGAAATGTGTGTTCGATATAACTTACAATCCAATTGATTTTACTGTAAAATATTACATGTAATTCCAAAATTCAAATAGGAGGTAACTAATGAACAGTTACAGCAAGTTAAGAGTTTTTCTTACTGTGGTTCTGGCATTGCTTATAACAATGTCAACATTCTACAATCCTTTGATTGTAAATGCAAATGGAAACGAGGTACTAAGGGTAGACAATCCAAACAGTACCATTTCCATTAATGAGGGTGATTCTTATTCACTTCCTCAAACAATACCTGCAACGTTGGCAGATGGAAGCAGGGCTGATGTTGCGGTAACATGGCAGTCAGCAAAAATAAACACTCATAAAGAGGGAATATACCAGCTTGTTGGTAGTATCGCAGGTTATTCCGAGATAATTAATTGGAATCTGATAGTCAACCCTGTAGTTTATACGGTTCTGGGACAAGCGTATGTGTTGCCGCAGACACTTCCTTACTTTCCGGCAGACAGTACAGGTTATGAGGTTGAAGTTGCCTGGGACTCTCAAACAGCAGACACCACAAATCCGGGTACATATAAATATGTTGGACAGGCAGAAGGATTGTCACTGCCGGTGGCTTTGACGTTAAATGTAGCGGGAGAGATTGCCTCACTCAAATATTATGCATGGGGGGAAGATGCATATCAGGGTATTGACTATTCATTACCTGAAACAGTAGAAGTAAACATTATAGGAGGAGGTACCGCACGGGTTCCTGTAATATGGTCACCGTCAGTTATTGACCTAAGTGTTCTGGGAAGCTTTAAATTTGTAGGCAGGATTGAGGGATTTTCAAGGGAGATGACATTGACTGTGAATGTAAATCCTCCGATAGTTTCTTTTGTCGGAATGCCGGTTACCGTTCCTCAATATGGCTCAGTCCAGCTGCCTGTTACTGTGGCTGCACAATTAAGCAATAGTACATATAAACTGGGTTTTGACAATGTAACATGGAACACAGAGATGCTGGATGTAACCAAAGCAGGAGAGTATAAGGTAGAAGGCACTGTAAAGGGATTCCAGCAGAAAGCTTATGTAACTGTTACAGTAGTTCCGCAATATACCATTGAGGATATCAGAGCTTCCGTAAAGCAGGGGGAACCTTATGCCCTGCCAGTTACGGTCAAGGCAAAAAGATATGATGGCACAGAGATAGATTTACCCGTTAAATGGAACACTGCTGGTGTTGATACGACCGTAGGAGGTACACAGAATTTTGAAGGTACGGTTGAAGGCTATGATGGTACAGTTAAATTAACTCTTTTTGTGCAGACGGATGATTTGGTTTATTTTGCTGATCCCAATTTGGAGAAAGCTGTTAGGAGTGCTATTTCAAAACCCACCGGAGACATTCTCAAAAGTGATATGCTGAATATCACATATCTTAATGCAAAGTATCTGGACATAGTCTCCCTTGAAGGCATTCAATATGCAAAGAATCTGTTTATGCTATATTTGACCGACAACCAGGTGGAAGACATATCACAGCTTAGTGAGCTGACAAACCTCCAATACTTATTTATTAATTACAATAAAATTAAAAATCTGGCTCCTTTGGGAAAACTGCCCAAGCTATACATGCTAAGCATAGGAAGCAACCAGATAACAGATTTAAGTCCTTTGAAGGATCTTACAAACTTAAACTATCTGACTATTGATCGTAATCCTATAAAGGATATAAGCTGTATTAAGGACTTTAATACGAACCTATGTCACTTGACATTGTATTCATGTAAAATTGAAGACATAAGCTCTCTTTCAGCATTGAAAAATTTGTCATATTTGAGTCTCGGGTACAATAATATCAAGGATATAACCTCTCTGAGTAGTCTTACATATCTGGAGGATGTTGATTTGAGTGATAATGCCATAGAGGATTTTTCACCGTTATCATACTTAACAAAACTTACAAAGTTGGATTTAAGTGGAAATTCGATAAAAGACTATTCAAGTTACACAAGGTTCAATGACAACATTAAAATTGATTTTTGGGGATTTAGCCAGACAAAGGCAGAGATAGCATCGTTTTTGAACAGGGCGGATGAAATCATTGCTTCAGTTGTAACACCTGATATGACTCCTTTGGAAAAGGAGAAGGCTCTGCACGACTATATTTGTAATAATACAACTTATACTCTGGGAGTATATACAGGTGCATACGGTGTTCTAATAGATAAGAAGGGTGCATGCGATGCCATCTCAGATACAATGAATATCCTTCTCAACAGGGCGGGAATTGATTGTATAAAGGTAGCCCACGGGTGGGCAGGCGGAGCGCACGCTTGGAATATAGTAAAAATAGAGGATAAATATTATCATCTCGATTGTACATGGGACACTATATATACCAAACAGGATGCTGCTCTTTCTTACCAATACTTTAATGTAAACGATGCGTTCCTCACCAGTGAGGGAAGGACCTGGGATACAACTAAATATCCAATATGTGAGTAGTAGAAAATTAGTGCAAAATCTTATATGAGATAAAATCCTGAAATTGACATATAAATTTAAGGAGGCAAAAAAAACAAAGCTTATCAAAATATGATTGATTGTTAATAAAATATTGATATAATGGTAACTGTTAACTCTACTATAACTATTATGTTAATTAAGGAGAAGTCGCATGGAGAAAAATGTAAAACAAAAAGAGCCTTTAGTGGAACACATTTATACAGCAGACCCGTCTGCACATGTATTTGAAGGTAAAATTTATATTTATCCTTCTCATGACCTTGACGAGGATATAGTATCAAACGATAACGGAGACCAGTATATGATGGAAGATTATCACATATTGTCTTTGAATGATTTAAATTCGCCTTGCGTTGACAATGGTGAAGCCCTTCACATGAAAGATGTTCCATGGGTATCCAAACAAATGTGGGCACCAGATGCTGCTTACAAAAATAATACCTACTATTTGTACTTTCCTGCAAGAGATAAAGATGGCATATTCAGAATCGGAGTAGCTACAAGTTCATCCCCTTCAGGTCCGTTTACAGCTCAAAAAGAGCCTATTCCGGGTAGTTTCAGCATAGACCCTGCCGTTTTGGTGGATGATGACAATAGAGGATATATTTATTTCGGCGGTCTTTGGGGCGGTCAACTTGAAAAGTGGCAGACAGAAAGTTATAACCCTAACGGTGAAGGCCCTGATGCATCAGCACCGGCCATAGGCCCAAGAGTAGCTGAACTGAGCGATGATATGCTTACATTCAAAGAAGCACCTGCAGAGATATCCATTGTTGATGAAGAGGGTAATCCAATCCTTGCCGGTGATGAAGACAGAAGATATTTTGAAGGCCCATGGATGCACAAATACAACGGTAATTACTATCTTTCCTACTCAACAGGTACAACTCATACTATTGTATACGCAGTTGGCAAAAACCCAAAAGGACCTTTTGTATTCAAAGGAAAAATACTTACACCTGTTGTAGGATGGACTACTCATCACTCAATAGTTCAGTACCAGGACAAGTGGTATCTGTTCTACCATGACAGCTCATTATCAGGCGGTCGTGATAACAAGAGATGCGTTAAATTTACCGAACTGAAATATAACGAGGATGGAACTATCCAAACAATAGACCCATACAAGTAAACCGCCACATAAATAAAATGACTAAAAAAACTCCTTCTTGGCATTAATTAATAACATGCTAGGGAGGAGTTTTTTAAATTGCATTAATTTTCTTAATAATATAAAATTCAGATAAAGAGTAAAATTATTTAAAGAAAAGAGAAAATAATGATTCAGATTTATAATAGAAAAACTAAACAATATGATATTGAACAGGTAGCAGGAGGCAGTCTCCTAAATGCACTATATACAACAGGCCGGGGAAAGCTCGGATTGGAGCTTTTGGTAAAGCGTAAAATATATTCTGCCTTAACAGGTTTTTTCTGTGACAGGAAAATAAGCAGGAAAACTATAAAGGGGTTTGCAAATAAATTTTCAATAGATATTAATGAATGTGAAAGCAAGCTGGAGGATTTCAATAGCTTCAATGACTTCTTTGCAAGAAAACTGAAAGCCTCTGCAAGAAAATTTGGTGCTCCTGAAGAAAAATTGTTGTCTCCGGGGGATGGGAGGCTTCAAGCCTGGGAGAATATAGATACGGAAAAGCTTCTCCAGATAAAAGGAATGACATACAGTTTAGGAGAACTTCTCAAAGACGAAAAGCTTGCACGAGAATATAATGGCGGTACTTACCTTATACTAAGACTTTGTCCTGTAGACTACCACAGGTTCCATTTTTTTGACAGCGGTAAGTGTATGGAAACACACAAAGTAAAAGGTGAGTACTATTCCGTAAATCCAGTAGCATTGAGTAAAATACCTGAACTATTTTGCAGGAACAAAAGGGAATACAGCATATTCAAAACAGACAATTTTGATGATGTTCTGTTTATAGAGGTGGGAGCAACCTCAGTAGGCTCAATTATTCAGACTTATGCTCCCGGAGAACGTGTTTCAAGAGGAGATGAAAAGGGGTTTTTTAAGTTCGGAGGTTCTACTGTTCTATTAATTTTTAAAAAGAATAAGGTAAAAATAGATGATGATATAATACAACAGACCCAAGAAGGTTTTGAAACCAGAGTTCTGGCCGGAGATGTTATTGGTAATTGTATTGATAAAAGAACAAAGTAGTCGATTTATATTGTTTCTGATGGTGTATTGGTTTATAATGAACTCAATTGGGTTCAGTTTATATTAAAAATTTGATGTATATATATGACATTCGGATTTTACTGTTTACGGGGAGGGTTTGAAATGAGCGACATTAAAACAATAGGAGTACTTACCAGCGGCGGAGATGCTCCCGGAATGAATGCTGCCATACGTGCTGTTGTCAGAACAGGCATATATCATGGTTTTAAAATGTTAGGCATCAGAAAAGGCTATAATGGCCTTATTACCGGAGATATTTTTGATATGAGTGCCAGAGATGTATCAGATATAATTCACCGTGGGGGAACGATACTTCAAACTGCCAGATGTAAGGCATTCACAACTGATGAAGGAATGCAGAAGGCAATGTCAATTTCAAAAGCTTTTGGTATGGATGCACTTGTTGTTATCGGAGGGGACGGCTCATACAGGGGAGCCAGAGATTTCAGCAAATTCGGTATGAAGGTTATGGGTTTGCCGGGAACAATTGATAATGACATAGCAAGTTCTGAATATACAATAGGTTACGATACAGCAATGAATACTGTTCAGGATGCACTCGATAAAATCAGAGATACAGCGTATTCTCATGAACGATGCAGTGTGCTTGAAGTAATGGGACGACGTGCGGGACATATTGCATTGAATGTAGGTATTGCAGGAGGTGCGGAAGTAATATTACTTCCTGAAAGAGAATTTGATTTTGATAAAGATATTATAAGGAAAATAATACAAGGAAGAAATAACGGAAAGAAAAACTATATAATCATATTGGCTGAAGGTGTTGCTGAGAAAATAGGTGGAGCACTGGAACTATCCAAGAAGATAGAAGACCTTACCGGAATTGAAACAAGGGGAACAGTTTTGGGATACATCCAAAGAGGAGGAAGCCCAACTATTCAGGACAGGGTTATGGCAAGTGTCATGGGATCAAAAGCTGTAACACTACTCAAAGATGGTGTCTATAACAAAATTATATCTGTAAAGGATTCCAAGGTTGTTGATATAGACATAGATGAAGCATTGGCTATGAAAAAAGATATTGATAAGGATCTGCTTGAACTCAGCAATATACTCTCTATCTAATTAAAACCATAAATATTATTAAATAAAAAGAACACAGATTTCATATGGAATATGTGTTCTTTTTGTACATACAAGCATGAAATGAGGAATGCTAAATGAAGAAGTTTGTTATTGCTCCTGATTCATTTAAAGGAAGTATGAGTTCTGTTGAGGTTTGCGACATAATAAAAACAAAACTTAAGCAATTTTATCCGTACAGTGAAGTGGTTGAAATACCTGTAGCTGACGGAGGAGAAGGGACTTCTGATTGTTTCATTCAGCTGCTGGGAGCAGAGAAAGTTACTCTTGAGGCAACAGGACCCTATAATGAAAAACTAAAAGGCTATTACGCCAGAAAAGGTAATACAGCTATTCTGGAGACAGCCATGTTTGCAGGCCTTCCATTAGCTGAAGGGAGGCTTGATCCCTCGCTGACAACTACCTTTGGAGTGGGTACAATGATACGCCATGCTATAGAAAACGGCTGCCGTGAAATAATTATAGGTCTTGGTGGAAGCTGCACAAATGATGCAGGTACAGGGATGGCATGTGCCTTAGGTATAAAGTTTAAAAACAAGTCAGGGGAAGAGTTTATTCCCACAGGGGCTACACTGGGAGTAATAGCTCAGATTGACACCACTTTGGCTGATCAGCTTCTGAAAGACTGTAAAATAATAGCCATGTGCGATATTGACAACCCCATGTATGGCAAAAACGGGGCGGCATACGTATATGCACCACAAAAAGGTGCCGACGAAGAAATGGTATTACTGCTTGACAAAAATCTTATGGATTTATCCAATACAATAAAAAGTCAGCTGGGGGTTGATGTTTCAGAAATTCCGGGAAGTGGTGCAGCAGGTGCAATGGGAGCAGGAATACTGGCTTTCCTTAAAGGAAGCCTCAAACCCGGAATCGAAACAGTTCTTGATTTAGTTGGCTTCGATGATGCAATCAAAGATGCTGATATAGTTTTCACCGGAGAAGGGAAAATAGACGGGCAAAGCCTTAGAGGAAAGGTTGTCATAGGTGTTGCTGCCAGAGCCGCTAAAATGAATGTTCCCGTTATTGCTATAGTCGGTGATGTGGGGGAGGGAGCAGAAGTAGCTTATAGTATGGGCGTGTCGGCTATTGTAAGTATAAACAGGGTCGCTTTGCCCTTTGAGAAAGCAAAATCAAGGAGCAAAAAAGATCTGGCAGATACCGTGGATATGGTAATGAGGCTGCTTAAACACCAGGTTATTCAAAAATAATGTCGTGGTACTTAAATTTGACAGACAAATCACAATTGATTCCTGAAGTATAGGAGTTGTTCCCAAAAAGTTTCAAGGCATAGGAAATGTTGGAATTATCCTCTGTTATAGTTGAATAAAGCACCTGACAAAAGTGCTGTGTTTTTTCACAGGCCTCTTTAAACATATCTATAAATGAAAGGGTACTTTTGCTGTTTATATCATATGGCAGGGCCCATTCTTTTTTTGCAAGATTCAAGTAATCCAAGCCGTCCTTTAGCTTTAAAGGAAAGATTAGGCTTGAAAATAGGGGAAACCCATAGATAAGTTGGTCTATACCGGCTACAAATTTCTTCTTTATGCCGTGGGGATCCCTGAGAATTTTTTCTACTGTATTCATGTCTTTTATGGCTCTTGAGATAAGTTTACCGGGAATATTAAAATTAAAAACTGAAGCTATAACACTTTCGTACATCTCTCCGATTATTTCACGTTCCCTTATGGTTATACCTATGAGCTTGTCAATGCTTATCTCATGAACTTTTTTGTTCAAAAGCCGATTACATATCAATACGTCAATAGAAGTTTCGAAACGCCTATGATAGTAATGGTACAGGTTTGTGCGTGGATCATTGTCTGTTTTGAAGCCTGATTTATAGAAAATATAAGGATGAGTAATACTGTCCAGACAGTTATGGCTTAAAAATCCCATAAAATAAACAGTAAGAATGTTTTTTACATTCCCCTCCTGCTTCAAAATGTAATCAATCATTTCACTGAATACAAGATTCACTTTAGATGTATGAAATTTATCTCCTATAGTCCCATATGGGGTTTTAGGAGACCAAGGCCAGATACCATAGTAAAAAAGTACATCGGGGCCCTGAACCCCCAGATTAAAGACGTTTTTATATTGTTCAATGAGTTTTTTGCACTCTTTATTTTCAATCATTTTAACAGCTTCTAAGCCGCAAAGATAATGAGTAACCAGATTAGGCATGTTTCCTCCGTATACCCTTAAATGGGGTTCATATGTAAATTATGTACAATATTCATTTTAGATATGTAAATTATACGATTTAACCTTTTGAAAGTATACAAAAAATTTATATTTACATATTGACTTTGGGGTTATTTGGTTATATAGTTAGTTATATAAGTAATTAACCAATTAACCAATTAACCAATTAACCAATTAGGTGGTGAAAACATGAAGCTAGATTTTAATAATGACAAACCTATATATCTTCAACTTTCTGAGGAATTGGAGGATGCCATTATAGCAGGGGCGTACCAAGAGGAGACACAAATTCCATCCACAACAGAGATATCAGTAAACTACAAAATAAACCCGGCCACTGCGTTAAAGGGAATAAATATTTTAGTTGATAACGGAATTGTTTATAAGAAGAGGGGGCTTGGCATGTTTGTTGCAAATGGAGCAAAAGAAAAAATACTTGAACAGCGGAAGGTGGATTTTTTTGAAAGCTATATAAAATCTCTTGTGACAGAGGCAAAAAAGCTTTCAATCTCAAAAGAGGATATTTTAAAAATGTTGGAAAGAGGGTTTGAAATATGAGCCAAATGGAAATCAAGAATATAACAAAAAAATTCGCAGACGTGACAGCCCTGGAAAATATCAGCTTGAAACTGGAAGAAAACAAGATTTATGGGCTGCTGGGCCGTAACGGAGCAGGAAAGACAACCTTACTGAACCTGATTACAAACAGGATTTTCCCTACAGAAGGTGAGATTCTGGTAGACGGTGAAAATGTTATAGAGAATGATATTGCATTATCAAAGATATATTTTATGGCTGAAAAGAATTACTATCCGGAGAATATGACAGTAAAAAGGGCATTTAATTGGACAAAACAATTCTACACTGATTTTGACAGTGAATATGCTGCTGAGTTGTGTGAGAAGTTTTCCCTTAAATTGAGTCAAAAGATAAAAACTTTGTCTACAGGTTATACATCTATATTCAAAATGATTTTAGCCTTATCCTGTAATGTGCCTTTTGTTCTTTTAGATGAGCCTGTTCTGGGACTTGATGCAAATCATCGTGACTTGTTTTATAAGGAACTGCTTAAAAATTATAGTGAAAAGCCCAAAACAATTGTCATTTCAACACACTTAATTGAAGAAGCGGCAGACATAATTGAGGACGTTATAATAATAAAATCAGGCAAATTGATTTTGAACGAAGCAGTTGAGAGCGTTCTGTCACAGGGTTATGCCATAACAGGAAGTATATCTGCGGTTGATAGTTTTACTGCCGGAAGAAATGTACTTGGAGCGGATACAATAGGGGGAATCAAATGTGCATATGTACTTGGACATTTGGAAAAGGCAGGTATTCCCGACGGACTGGAAGTTACAAAACCTGATTTACAGAAACTATTTATTCACATGACTAATAAATAATGGAGGGGATTATTAATGAGATTAAAAACAGCTTCAAAATATATATTTTCAGAGCTAAAGAACTCTGTATTATCTTTCTATTTAATTATATTAATACTAACAATCATATTTTCAATCATGATTTCTTTTACCACATCAAAGGGTGACAGTTCATTTAACGGAATTGAAATGATGTCGGCAATATTTTTGTTTGTTGTAGGGTTAAACTCTTTTAGAAGAAATTATTTGTTTTTAATATCAAATGGTGTGCCAAGGCGAACCCAGTTCATGAGCTTTTTCCTGGCTGCGATTCCTGTAACGGTAGGTATGGCGGTTGTTGAAAGGGTTTTAGGAGCTATACTTATACGAATAACAAATTATCACACTTTGTATGGTATGCTTTATCAGGATAAAACACAAAGCAACGGAAATATAATTATTTCTTTATTATGGAGCATAACACTGTATACATGTGCAATAACTCTTGGTTATTTCATAACACTGGCGTATTACAGAATGAACAAAATTCAAAAGATATGTGTATCAGTTGGAGTTCCGGCTTTCTTTTTTATGATTTTACCTTATATCGCTTTCAAATGGTCATCAATTGAAACTATTAACCGGGTGTACGGTACAATACGTACATTGTTTGGAGTAAACGGAGAGTATAGACCAATGAATGCAGTAGCTACTTTTCTAGTATTGACAGTCGCCCTGTTTGCTCTGTCATATTTGTTGATAAGAAAGGCTCCCGTAAAAGAGAATTAGATAAAAATGGATGTAAAAAGAATCGGGCAGTAACGGCAAAATCGCCTTTACTGCCCGATTTTTTTATTGATTGTTATTACTAAACCAGTTTAATGTGTTCATATAGTTTGAATTTACTCCATATGAAATAATTCTGTCATTATTGTCGTTAATGTCTATCCACAGTTTATCTTCAGCAGCGGACGCAAGCTGTTCATAATTAAAACTGTTAATATCCTTACGGATTTCAGTAATAAAGCTTTTAAGCTTTTCCTTATCAGAAATAACTATAGGTTGTTTATTGCTTGCATAATCGTGTACTTGTATAAACTTAATATCATCTGCTTCCTGATGAAGTATTGGGAACCTTCCGTTCTTGTATTCCTTGCTTTCATATATTGGCCCCAGTGCAGAAGCATACAGGTTAGTATCCAGATTATAATACCTGACGATTTTTTTCCCGTTTTTAAGGGTATATGCAATGTAGGTTGAGGATCCTTCCTTACTCCTGTTCTCCAGAATCATCTTGTGTAGTTCAGTAATTTTTTTTATGTTTTCAGTTTCTTTATAGATGGTAGTATTATCATTTGAAGGACCTGAAATTTTTTCACTGCCTTGGTTTTCCCACCAGTAGAGATTGTATCCCATGTAAACATTTGCAACTTCGTCAGTGGCAGGAACCTTGTTTACATATCCGAAAATATCAAATTTGATACCCAGCAGCATAATTATTAATACCAGTGCATACCCCAGATAACCCTTGTAGGTATTAAGTACTTTAAAGGTTTTGTTTGTTACCATTTGAACAACTACATAGCCTATTAATGCACTCAGGAAAAACCCGAATATTGCAAATGGGATTGAGGCTCTGCTTATATCTAAAAAATAAGCTCCGCCCACTAGTGTTGCACAAAATGTAACACCGTATATGAAAACTGGACGTATGGGCCTAAAGGTTATGATATCACCGGCAGTTTCAGGTCTTCTGAGTTTGAATGCAATCAGACCTCCAGCCAGCAGTAGCACTGTTAAAACTATATAACCCACCACCATCCGAGATGTAAGGCTTATGCTGTTGCTAAATAGCATCGTCATAGGCAATTTGCGGTAAAAACCGGTATTTGAATAAGTTGCAAAGCCGTATAGCAATGAAGATAAATTGCCTCTTATGATCTCAAAGAAAAATAAAGGAAGTAAATTTAAAATATAAACAAATACTATCTGCGCAACGGAACTTCCCGTAAACATCCCAACAAAAATTGTCATGGACATAAACAAAAGTCCAAATAAAAGGGATAACCCAAACCACTTAAAAATAATTCCCGTCGTATAGAAATCAGATAAAAAGCTAAAGGAGTTGAGCAAGCCCATAATAAAAATATTTATTAATAAAGGCACAATATACAGTATCAGTGCTGAAATAAAACTGTTAAAATACAGTCCTGCCCTGGTAACCGGAAGACTATGGTACAAAGCAGCTTGACGACCCTTTTGAATATACCTGTAGGCCAGAACTGCAATGATAACAGGAACAACAACAGGAAACAACAGGCTTATTCCGCTTTCAAAGTTCAGTTCACGAGCTATAAACTCTTTAATATACTGAATATTAGAATTATCAATATTTATGTTATATTTTTGCATGTAATGTGCCAGAGGCATAGTAAGTAGAAGTCCTATTGTAAAAATTACACTGACCCACCAATAGCGTTTTAAATCGCTTAAAATTAAGCCTTTCTTAAATAAGGATGTTTTCGATTTCATAACCTTTACCCCCTAATTCATAAATGAAAATTTCCTCAAGGGAAAGCGGCAGAATATCCATTACAACAGGGTTTGTTGACTTGACATGGGATATTATTGAATCTTTGGTACCCCTGACAATTAATTGCAGCACGCTTCCGTTCTGGGTACGGTGTAATACCTCTCCATTCTTGAATAAATTATCAGGTGTATTACCTGAGTACGCAAGCTGAAGCTTATGAATATCTGATTTCATATTATCCAGTTCACGTTCAACCATCATTTTACCCTGATATAGGATACCCACATGGTCACATATGTCTTCCAGCTCACGAAGGTTGTGAGAGGATACCAGAACCGTTGTTCCGTATTCTGCAACATCCTGAAGTATCAGGTTCCATACTTTTTTTCTCATAACCGGGTCAAGCCCGTCAACTGGTTCATCCAGTATCATTACCTTTGGCTTTGCTGAAATTCCAAGCCAGAAGGCAACCTGTTTCTGCATACCCTTTGAAAGCTTTACAACCCTTCGTTTTATGTCGATAGGGAATACCTGCTTTAGAGTGTCAAATCTCTCCCAGCTCCAATCGGGATACATGCTGGCGTAGAAAGAAGCCATTTCCTTTATACTGTACTGAGAAAAGAAAAATAGGTCGTCAGATATATAAACTATTTTGGATTTTGTTTCTGGATTATCAAAAACGGATTTACCATCTATGGCAATAGAACCGGATTCGTTTTTGTAAATACCCGTCAAATGTTTTATCAGTGTAGTTTTGCCTGAGCCGTTAGGTCCCAAAAGCCCATAAACTGAACCCGCGTTTATGTGGATATCAAGGGAGTCAAGAGCCTTAAAGTCCCCGTAGGATTTGCTCAAAGATTTAACATCAATCATTGGGAAGCCTCCTTTTTACTATATGTGTTCTGAATTACATCGATTACTGCCTGTTGCGGTGTACGAAGAAAAATCAATTCTCCCACCGTTTTCTCAATACTGAGCAAAAGCTCTTTTCGTCTGGGGTCTATAGAGCTTTTATCCAATGGGGCTATAAAATTACCCTTGCCTTTAACCGAATAAATAATTCCCTCGGCTTCAAGGTCTTTATATGCTTTCTGAATGGTATTGGGATTTATGGTAAGAGTTTGAGCAAGCTCTCTTACAGACGGAATTTTGTCATCAGTTTCAACTGCTCCGGTTATAACCAGCTCCTTGATTTTCTCCTTTATTTGTTCATAAATAGGTCTGGGGTCTTTAAAATCCAATTGTATCATAAGCACCTCCTTGTAACTGTATTAACAATAATAGTACACTTAGTACAGTATTATATTATTACCGGTTGAATAAAATGTCAACAATTTTAGAATAGACATATTCCTCGGATATAAACAGATATATTATAATAGTATTAACAGGAGGGGATAAAATGATTAAACCCGTAATCGGGATTCCAATGGGAGACCCCGCAGGAATAGGTCCCGAGATAATAGTAAAAGCAATGGCAAACGATGAAGTGTACAAGGTATGCAGACCTTTGGTAATAGGTGATGCCGGAGTTATTGAAAAGGCAGCCCGGATATGCGGTATACAAACCAACGTTAACCCAGTTGCAGGTATGGACATGATAGCTTCGGACAAAAGAAATATAAACATAGTGGATTTGAAAATAATAAATCCTGATTCTCTGGAGTACGGTAAGGTTCAGGCAGAAAATGGCCGGGCTTCCTTTGAGTATATAAAAAAGAGTGTGGAGCTTGCTATGGATGGTAAAATTTCTGCAATAGCAACAACCCCTATAAACAAGCCTTCACTAAAAGCGGCTGGAATAGATTTTATCGGTCATACGGAAATACTTGCCGGACTAACAGATACTAAAGACCCCCTTACAATGTTTGAAGTCAGGGGAATGAGAGTGTTTTTTCTTACCCGTCATGTATCACTGAGGAAGGCCTGCGATATGGTGACTAAAGAAAGATTACTTGATTACGTGGAAAGATGCACCCAAGCCTTGCAAAGCCTGGGAATAACGGGGGGGACAATGGCTGTAGCCGGACTAAATCCTCATAGCGGCGACAACGGTCTTTTCGGAACAGAAGAATGTGAAAACATTACTCCTGCAATTCAGGAGGCTAAAAAACGTGGCTTTAACGTGGAAGGCCCTGTAGGCCCTGACTCGGTTTTCCATCTTGCACTGACAGGCAGATACAATTCGGTATTATCCCTATATCACGACCAGGGACATATAGCTACAAAAACATTGGATTTTGAACGAACAATAGCTATTACCTTGGGACTTCCGTTCCTGCGGACATCAGTTGACCATGGAACAGCATATGATATTGCCGGGAAGGGAATCGCCAGTGAGGTAAGCATGACGGAGGCAATACTACTGGCGGCAAAATATTCATATCCCTACTCACAGTGGGTAAAAAAAGCAGACTAATATTATTTTAAAGCGTATTATATTGTATCTAAATTAAGCTATTAAAATTTCAGGAGGTTAATATGGCAGACGTTATTGATTATAAAATTTATGGGGACGATATGCAGATAGTGGAGATAGAATTGGACCCATCAGAAGGTGTTAGGGCGGAAGCCGGTGCAATGATGTACATGGAAGACGGCATTATGATGCAGACATCTACTGATGGCGGAGCTTTTAAAGGATTCAAGCGAATGATTACGGGAGAAAGCTTCTTTATTACTACTTTTTATAATTCAGGTGCATCAAAGCAGCACGTTGCTTTTTCAGCACCTTACCCCGGTAAAATAATACCGCTGGATTTATCCAGACTGGGAGGCAACTTCCTGTGTCAGAAGGACTCATTTTTGTGTGCTGCCAGCGGTGTAGATATAGAGATTGCTTTTACCAGAAAGCTAGGTGCAGGCTTCTTTGGAGGAGAGGGCTTTATTCTTCAAAGGCTGGTTGGCGACGGAATGGCCTTCGTTCATTCAGGGGGAACAATTATTCAGAAAAACCTTCTTCCCGGAGAAACATTGAGGGTTGACACAGGATGTCTGGTAGCTTTCTCACCAAGCGTAGACTATGATATCCAGTCAGTAGGAGGTTTCAAAAATGCACTGTTTGGGGGAGAGGGACTATTCCTTGCGAAGCTGACAGGCCCCGGTATTGTATTCCTTCAAAGCTTACCTCTTGCCAGATTGTCAGACAGACTTACATCTGCGGGGTCACGTCATCGTGAACAGCAGTCCGGTATTGCAGGCATTGGAGGCGGAATTCTGGGTGGACTCTTTGGAGGAGACAGTAAGTTTTAAATTATAAATCATAGATATAATAATTGTAGAAAAGGCATATCAGGTATCCCCTAACGGATTCTTGAAATGCTTTTTTTATTTCATATTAATATTTGACAAATTATGGATGTAGATATACCATAGAACGTAAGGAATAATATTCCAAATTTAAAAAATAAAGTAAAATTATTAATGAGGTTAGTTATTTTCTTGGGCTGTTTAATAGGATTTGAACTCACAAGGTTTATCCGCGGTAAAGCTTAATGAGTTTAAATAAAGTCAGACGTAATTTAATAAATCTGAATATACGAAAGCGAGGTGAAAAAAATGAAAAAGTTAGGAAAGAAAATACATAGTTGTCAGAGAACTATAGAGGCTTACTCTGGCTGTGATTGGTATGGTTACACATGTGGTCGTACTACTGCAGAGTATGTGATAGATTATTATAATAAGAATAGGTAATTTATAAAAAAATAACCGGAATACAGTCATCTATATTCCGGTTATTTTTAATTAATAAGGAGGAAGTGATAGTTTTGGACTCTTTCATACACCTGTTTAAAACTCCTGGAGGGCATTATTTGTATGATGTCAATAAAAACGTGATACTCAGCTTATCGGAAGAACAATATAAGATACTCGATTACTACAGAAAAAGTGATGATATCGGTAAATGCACCTCGGAATTCAACGCACAAGCTATAGCGTCAATTGATCATTTACGTGATTTAGGTTTTTTATCGGAAAAAAGGCCAAAGGAAATGTACCATCCTTTAAATGATACGATTTTAAGTCACCTTAATAATAAAGTTAATAAGATTACACTACAGATAACAAAGCAATGTAATCTCAGGTGCAAATACTGCGTTTACTCGGGAAATTATGAAAATAGGGTTCATTCAAATGAGAAAATGACTCTTGAGACAGCCAAGAAGGTAATAGATTTTTATATTGAGCATTCAAAAGATAATGAGAATGGCTTGGTGGGATTCTATGGAGGTGAGCCACTCCTTGAATTTGAATTCATAAAAAATTGTGTTGAGTACTTTGAAGAAAAAGCAGAGGGAAAAGATATTCTCTTTAGCTTGACAACAAATGCAACCCTTTTAACTGAAGAGATTGTACAATATTTCCAAAAGCATAGTGTACATTTGCTAATAAGTCTTGATGGTTCTTCTGAAATACATAACAAAAACAGGGTATATAGAGATGATAAAGGGACTTTTGAAAAAGTATTAGAAAACTTAGAGATGATTAAAACTAAATTTCCTGATTTTTTAAGAAATAATGTTGCTTTTAATGCTGTGCTAGACCCGCAGAATGAGTTTAGCTGTGTAAATAATTTTTTTACTGATTTTGAATTAGCAAAAGAAGCAAGTGTTAGGGCATCACGAATATCTAATTTATACAGAAAAGATACTGTAAAAGCATCTACAGAATATACTTCTGAAATTGAATATGAAATTTTTAAGATATTCTTATCAAAGCTTGGTTATCTGGATGAAAAATACACATCTAAACTATTGTCAAAGGAATATGTGGAAAGAAAGGTCAGATACAGTCGATTGCAAATGAGAGATGAGATACCTGATAGATTTCATCATGGAGGACCATGCGTAGCTGGAGTTCAAAGACTGTTCGTAGATGTTGACGGTAATTTTTATCCCTGTGAAAGGGTTAGTGAATCATCGTCACACATGAAAATAGGAAATGTAAATGATGGTTTTGATACTGATAAAGTAAAAACCCTGCTAAATATAGGGAAATTAAGTGAAAATAAGTGTATAAACTGTTGGGCACTTATGTTTTGCGATTTATGTGCATCAGCAGCAGATGATGTAGATGACCTGTCAGCAGAAACAAAGGTTTCAAAATGCAGTGGTGTAATAGACACAGCTGATAGTATGTTTAAGGATATTTGTACCTTAAGGGAATTTGGGGCTGAATTAGGCGAAGAGATTTATGCTTTCGATATGGCGGAGTGAAAGCTATAATAATGGAGGAAGGTAATATGAAAGAAAATGAGAAACTTTTGATTTATCCATACAATATGGAATTTGCTCCAGTATTAAGGCACAGGTCTTTGCTTGCGGGATATGAAATATCGTGCCTTGTATCTCCTAATGGATGGGGCTTTACAGGAAAAGATGCAGGAATTGCAAATCATGGACCCGATATTGGCATCTTGGTATCTTCGGATTTTGAAAAATCACTGGACTTATGCGATACTGTAATGATTGTTGAATCCCATCTACATTTTGATTTTGAAAAATATATATTTAATAAAATTAAAATGGCCATAAAATTGAGAAAAAACATAATATGCTCATTAAAATTGAATGAAGACGCTATTAAAGAAATATCGTCTATGTGTAATTGTGAGGGAGTGTATTTCAAGTACTTTGATGAAACAAAGAAGGTTATTCCAGAGGATATAGCCATTGATAACGAAAGTATTGAAGAGATAAATACACCTGTTATTTTGACGGTTGGAATAGCTGAAAAAACGAATAAATTTGAAATCCAACTTGCACTAAGGGATAAAATTCAAAAACTGGGATATAAAGTAAGTCAGATAGGCACTAGGTCATACTGTGAAATGATGGGGTTCCATCCCTTTCCTTCATTCATGTATGGAAATGTAATTTCCGATGTCGATAAAGTATTCATGTTCAATAGATTCATTAAGAAAATTGAAAAGACAGAAGAGCCCGATGTTATAATAATTGGGGTACCTGGGGGTATAATGCCGTTTAATAGAAAGCTTACCAACAAATTCGGACTGCTTGCCTTCGAAATCTCACAGGCTGTAGTTCCAGATGTTGTAATAGCAAGTTTACTGTATGAAAATTCTATGCCTGAGGGATTTGATGAGTATACAAATTTGTTTAAATATAAGCTTGGATTTGAGGTTGATTTCTTCAACATTACAAACATGCAATTCGATTGGTTAAGAGCAAATGAGGAATATGTGAAGTCTTATATTTCATTGGATTACAAGTTTATTGATGAGAAAAAAGCGAAATACAGCAGTAATATAATACCTGTACTTAATATACTAAATGAAGATGATTCCAACTATATGGCAGACAAAACTATTGAAAAACTTACCGGGTATGCTGATGTACAGATAGTATAAAGGAGAAACTTATTATGGATAATTTATCGTCAAATAAAATAGAACAAGGGCTTATGGAGATTTTTAAACAAAGGTTTAATATGGATTTTACTAAATGGGACAAGGACTATTATTCTAAAAATCTTTTAGGAGAAGAAATACGGTTATCTGCAAGAGATTTGCTATACATATACTTTGATGTAAAGAGCCAATTTAATATTACAATTCCTCAAGAGGAAATTGCCAACGGAAAATTTTCTACCTTTGGAGGTATATTGGAAATTGTGAAAAATGAAATGAAACTAAGGAATATATCATAATTTTATTGGTTTGGCATTTAAAACTCTTACCCTTATACCGGGGTAAGAGTTTTTTGATGAGTTATCACCCCTTTCTATGTTATAATACTATTTGTTGTTAATTCACAAAAATCAAAAAAGGATAGTTGAAATGTTAACTAAGCAAGAGAAAATAATACATAGCAAACACACGGCGTTACACGATTTCATTGACGGTTCAAAACAAAGCCTCCCTATAGCCTTGGGGTATTTTCCTGTATCCTTTACTTTCGGACTTATGGCTGTAAAAGGCGGAATACCTGTTTGGATAGTGATATTGATATCAATGACAAACCTCACTTCGGCGGGACAGTTTGCAGGGACGAACCTGATTATAGCAGGAG
This sequence comes from Bacillota bacterium, assembly GCA_023436485.1. Taxonomy (GTDB): domain Bacteria; phylum Bacillota; class Clostridia; order Acetivibrionales; family DSM-1351; genus Ruminiclostridium. The sequence continues at coordinate 24,865 of JAEZIU010000137.1, forward strand.
CGGGACTTGCTGAAATTACGATTACAACCTTTGTTATAAATATAAGGTACATGCTTATGTCACTGTCCCTATCTCAGAAAATTGTTCAGGGTATAGCTGGGTACAAGCGTTGGATAATGTCTTTCGGAATAACCGACGAAACCTTTACTGTAGCCGCCATGCAAAAAAAGGAAATAACCTTTTCATTTATGACAGGACTTGAAGTGCTGCCATATATCGGGTGGGCGGCAGGCACCGCAGCAGGTGCAATAGTGTGTACCATACTGCCTGAATCTTTGCAGAATTCAATGGGCATTGCTTTATACGCAATGTTTATTGCACTTGTAATTCCGGCGGCAAAGAAGTCAAAAGCTGCTCTGATTGTGGCAGGCTGTGCTATATTTATAAGTTCGCTTATTAAATGGGTACCTGTCTTTTCTGCTGTTTCCGGGGGATGGAGAATAATCATAGCCACATTTATTGCATGTACAATAGGTGCGAAGTTTTTTCCAATGGAGGATGCGGCAAATGACTAACACTTTGATTGCAGTACTTCTTATGGCATTGGTTACATATATTCCAAGAGTGCTTCCTATGGCTATGTTTAAAAATAAAATAAAGTCCCGATTTATAACTGCATTTCTGGAATATGTGCCTTATGCAGTTCTGGGAGCTATGATATTCCCCGACATACTTACATCTACAGGGCATCTTTTGTCAGCTGTAATAGGGCTTGGAGTTGCAGTTATACTGGCCTACTTTGAAAAAAGTCTGTTAAAGGTAGCTGTGTGTGCAATTGCCGTTGTTTACGTTTGTGAGATGATAATTTCCAGAGCGTAGAAATATGATATAATGTTTTTAACTAATACGAAAATAGAGCAACTTTGTGATATACAAAGGGGACGGGATTTATGCAGAAGAGATACATTTTATCCCTTGACCAGGGGACTACCAGCTCCAGAGCAGTGATATTTGACAGTTTAAACGGCAATATAGCCGGAATAAAGAGTGTGCCGCTGAAGCAGTATTATCCTCAGCCCGGGTGGGTTGAACATGATGCTGAAGATATTTTCAACGACCAGATGTCTGCTATAACGGGAGCAATAAAGATGGCAGGTATAAGTCCCGATTCAATTGCCTGCATCGGTATCACAAATCAGAGAGAGACTGTAGTTGTCTGGGACAAAAACACAGGAAAACCTGTGTATAGAGCCGTTGTATGGCAGTGCAGGAGAAGTTCTGAAATTTGCGATAGTTTAAAGATGGCTGGCTTGAGAGATAAAATAAAAAGTAAAACTGGGCTGGTAATAGATGCATATTTTTCGGGTACCAAAATAAAATGGATTTTGGATCATGTAGAAGGAGCAAGAGAAAAGGCTCAAAGAGGGGAACTCCTTGCCGGAACCATAGATTCATGGCTTATATGGAATTTAACCGGAGGCAAAAAGCATATTACAGATTATTCAAATGCCTCCAGAACCATGCTTTATAATATAAATGATTTAAAATGGGACGAAGAGTTACTTAAAATGCTGGAAATACCCTCGAGTATGCTACCAGAAGTAGTTTCATCATCGGGGGTATGCGCATACTCCAATGAAAAAGTGCTGGGAGCAAAAATTCCCATCTCGGGAATAGCCGGAGACCAGCATGCCTCGCTTTTTGGGCAGGCCTGCTTTAAAAAGGGTGATGCCAAAAATACATACGGTACGGGTTGTTTCATACTAATGAATACCGGCAAAACACCCGTTTTTTCAAAAAACAATCTTCTTACAACTATTGCATGGGGCATAGGAAATCAGGTTGAGTATGCACTCGAAGGCAGTGTATTCAATGCCGGAGCAGCTATTCAGTGGTTAAGGGATGAATTGGGAATAATAAAGACTGCACATGAAAGCGACATTGAGTCAGAAAAAGTTCCTGATACCGGCGGAGTGTATGTAGTTCCTGCATTTACCGGTTTAGGAGCACCATATTGGGATATGTATGCTCGTGGTACAATTCTTGGGATAACCAGAGGTACAAACAAGAGGCATATTATTAGAGCCACTCTGGAGTCTATAGCTTATCAGAGCAAGGATGTACTGGAAGCTATGGAACTGGATTCGGGGATAGAGCTAAATGCACTCAAGGTAGACGGAGGCGCAAGTGCAAGTGACTTTCTCATGCAGTTTCAGGCAGATATACTGAATATACCTGTCCAAAGGCCTGTAATAAGGGAAACAACAGCACTTGGTTCTGCATTTTTGGCGGGACTCGGCGTTGGAATCTGGACATCCAAGGATGAGATTGAAAAAGCATGGAATCTTGACAAGACATATATGCCTTTAGGAAATAAAAATTACTTTGACGGTCTATACTTAAAGTGGAAGAAAGCGGTTGAAAAATCAATGAAATGGGATATTTAGGAGGTAAAAATGGACATAAGACAATTGTGTGAAAATGCCGGTGAGGCATCTGTAAAGATGGCGGCACTTAGTGGAGAAGTTAAGAACAATGCACTATTAAAAATAGCTGATGCACTACTTGCAAACAGTAAAAGAATCATAGAAGCAAATCAACACGACCTTGAAAGAAGTGAAAAGGAGAATCTTGCTTCACCGCTGCTTAAAAGGCTTAAATTTGACGAAAAGAAAATAAATGACGTTGTTGAAGGTATCAAAAGTCTGAAGGGCCTTGAAGAACCTGTAGGCAAAACCCTTATGGCAAATATGATGGATGATGAGCTTGAGCTGTTCAAAGTAACCTGTCCCATAGGCGTTATAGGTATTATATTTGAATCAAGGCCCGATGCACTTGTGCAGATATCAACACTCTGCCTTAAAAGCGGAAACTGTGTTCTCCTGAAGGGCGGTTCCGAGGCAAAAGAGACAAACCGAGTTCTTACAGATGTTATAGAAGAAGCTACTGTAGCAGCCGGACTTCCCAAGGGATGGATAAGCCTTCTTGAAAGCAGGGACGATGTAAATGAAATGTTGAAAATGGATGAATATATTGACCTGGTAATTCCAAGAGGCTCAAATGAATTTGTACGTTATATAATGGATAATTCGAGAATACCTGTGATGGGCCATGCAGATGGTATTTGCCACGTATATGTGGACGGAAATGCAGACTTGGAAATGGCAAAGAAAATAACAGTAGATTCAAAAACTCAGTACGTTGCAGTTTGTAATGCAACAGAAACCCTTTTGGTTGACAGGGCAGTGGCAAAGGAATTTCTACCAGGATTAAAGGCTGAGCTTGATAAGAAGAATGTTGAAATATTCGGAGATAAAGAAACAGCAGAAATCATTGAAGTTAACCCTGCCAGCGACCAAGATTGGGCAACAGAGTACCTTGATTATATTATATCCATAAAGATTGTTTCCGGTGTGGATGAAGCTATAAAACATATCAATACTTATGGCTCAGGTCATACGGATAGTATAGTTACAAAGAATAAAGCGACGGCAGTTAAATTTATGAATCTTGTTGATTCGGGAAATGTTTTCTGGAATGCGTCTACTAGATTTAGCGACGGTTTTAAATACGGTTTTGGTGCTGAGGTAGGAATAAGCACAAGCAAGCTTCATGCCAGAGGCCCTGTAGGTTTGGACGGCTTGTTAAGCTACAAATACATGCTCATTGGCAACGGACAGATTGTTGACGATTATGCCACAAACAAGAGAAACTTCAAGCATTTAAAAATGAATAAGCAAATTGAAGAGATATAAAACCTTAAGGAGTGATTACGATGGAATTGGAGATTATTTCAACTGATAAGGCACCTACTGCAATAGGCCCGTATTCACAAGCAGTTAAATGTGGAAATGTTATATACACCTCGGGAGCAATTCCTGTAGACCCTGACAGTGGGAATGTTGTTACCGGAGGAGCTGCTCAACAGGCAGAGCAGGCAATTAAAAACCTTGAAGAAGTTCTGAAAGGAGCAGGAGCAGGTTTGAGGAATGTAGTAAAAACTACTGTTTTTATTAAAGATATGAATGACTTTGCAGTAATAAACGAAGTATATAAAAAATTCTTTACGGACAATTACCCTGCGAGATCATGTGTAGAAGTTGCAAGACTTCCAAAGGATGTCTTAATCGAGATAGAATGTATTGCAGTATTGTAGATGATTATAAAGATTTAAAAAAATATCAATGAGAAGCTTGTTTTGAAGCTCTCATTGATATTTTTAGTTTATAAACTTAAGTGTTCTTCATAACGAAAAAAAATGTAATAGGAGGGAATAATAGCATGCAAAAGATTGACAGAAAAGTAGCATTGGTAACAGGAGCAACCAGAGGGATAGGAAAAGGAATTGCGATTGCACTTGCAAAGGCTGGTGCAATCGTTTATTTTACCGGTCACAAAGTTCTGACCATAATTGATGGAAGAACAGATAAAGTAAGGCCACCTCATACGAGGTGGCTCAATTGTTAATTTAAACTTATTACAAATCTCTGTAAAAAATCAAGTTAGTTTCCATATCCTCATCCATAGGGCCGTTCTTGAATAATTTAGCATACTTACTTGTAAGGGATTTTGCCATCTTGGCTCTGGAGGTATTCAACTGCATGGCCAAGTCTGAAAATGCAGGCTGCTTTGCCAGATTTGTCCTTTGCTCTTTAGGGAGAGGACAGTACCTGAATAATATTGATCTTGCCAATTTGTTGAGCCTGAGGATACCCTTTGATTCATAATTTATCCAGACATCATAATCGCTTGTGAAGATATCTTTCATCATATTCCTGTTTTTCTGTATCTGTACCTTGATTTTTTCCTTGGCTTCTTCGGAAAGGTCATGGTTTTTCTTAAAGAACTGAATGTAATCAGTGTACTCTGAAGTCAAAGATTTTTCAGTTATATCGTTCCATGCCACACCCATCATGGTTCTGCACAGTTCCCATCTGAATGTACCGATAAGCTTTAGTACCATATCGTATATGTTTTCATCGGTAAATGCAGGAAATATGAATCTGCCGGGTGTATTTCTTCCTCTTCCTGTGATTTCCTGCCACATAGATGCACGAGAACCGAAGGTAGGTACTATGATAATGTCAGGAAAGATTTCTTTCATTATTGACTCTTTTTCTATACCCTTCTTTTCGTTCTTGTACCAGATTTCTCTATAGAATACTGAAAAATCAGTTTCAAGGATACTCATAATCGCATCTGTTATTTTATGAGGAGTGACAATTGATTTCTCAAGATCACGAGTGATAATATCCTTGTGTAAAATAGGAAAGTAGCTGCTCATGTGACCATGGCACACTTTCTGATTTGTTTTTAACATATTGTTTATTTCAAAGCTTACCTTGGCATTAAAATCCTTTTCATATGCAGGCTTATCAAGATCTGTAACGATTTTCCGTTTTTTCATATCTCTGAAAATATCGTAGTAATCCTGCCCAAAGTCATTGATGGAAGGTTCCTTGCGGTTACTATAAATTTCCTGAAGCCACTTTATTGAACTATGTATAGTGAATTTCGATTTTGGATATTCCTTGTCGCATAGTCTGTATAAAGCAATGGCCTGATCTTTGGTCACAAGACGTTCATCCATATAGCCAAAATTTAAAAACATGCTTATTATTTTGGGATAGTGACCACTTTCCTGAGCTTTTTTAAACGCAGTTTCGTAAACTACAAAGAAATCGCTTGTAAGTGAGGAACGAAGCTCCCTTGCTTCAGAATCACTGGAGGATTTATCCTTTAATGCTCTGAAATGACAGAGACGTTTATTAAAGCTTTCTTTGAAATCATAAGTACAGCCGCATATGGTTAAAATCTTATCGAGACTGTTTTCAAGTTCCTTTGGCAGCTCATCTCCTGAATAAGTACCGTCATCATTTTGAGGTATACGGTTTATGGACGCCTTTTCCTTAACTGTCTCAACCAATTCACTAATCTTTGCAAGGTTTATGGAGTTGAAACAGTCAAACTCATTCTGAAGCCTGCCAATGCAATTTTCAATAACTGCAGCACATTGTTCCATAATCCCATAAAGAGTCAGTACTGCTTCCTTATCATCCTTTGAATCTACCGCAATTCTTGCGTAAGAAGACATAAGGTTCATCGGGGCAGTATAGAGACAATAAATATTATTATATAATTGCGATAGCTTACTCTTAATTTCACCTACAAGGGAATCCATAAGATCAGAACCCTTTTCCATATGGTATTCGCAAACATAGTTTTCACTGTTGAAAAAGCCTTTTCTCTGTTCAAGAGGCACGTTCAGCAGCTTGGAAAAATACTCAAACCCCGTATCGTCTATTTCATTCTCGGTGTCTGCACAATTTTCACATATATATGTATTTGATAAAGAATCAGTATCAACGGGGAAGAAACGGGCTCCGTTATCTCTTGCTTCCTGATAAACGTTTTTGTAGTAATCCAGATTCTCTATCTCAGGAGAGAACTGGAAATAGTATTTATCCTTTATTGCCCAATAATATAAGGACAAATTCTTTACCAATATATCCAGACTCCTGCATATAGGAAGAAGCTTCTGATAGGAATCATAACTCAGGTCTATGAGTGTTGCCAGTGAAGAGACAATATATGTTGAATAATCCTTTTGAGTATTCATGATATCTCTGATTCCATTTGCAGATGAAGCCGGAAAACAGTAAAGATTACAAGCTTGTTGGGATTTTAAACTAAAGGAGTTCTTTCCGCTTTTCAAAATGTCATTAACGCTTAGAAAAGTATTCTGCTCCAAGGTAAAAAGACGGCAACTGTTATCGCCTGCGTAGCCTTCAATATTTGGTGCTGTATCAAAGGGCGACAGTAAAACATCCAGCTTCCCCTGAAGCATTAAAATAACTGATGATACTCTGTCACCTTCATAAATAATTGTTTCATTTTGACTGGACAAATATTGCCCTGCATAGTCTGATTTTATGCCCATTTTGATCTCCTTTACCTGTACGAAAATTGAACATAACAAAAAAGCTAGGTTATTCACCTAGCTCATTTATCGGCATATTATACTAAATTATTTACTAATCCTAAGTAAAATAGGTATTATTACTTATTTTGCATGAATATATCCTTGGGACTTTAGGTACTCAGCCATCAATACAGCACCACCTGCAGCACCGCGGACAGTGTTATGTGACAGACAAACAAATTTATAGTCATAAAGAGTGTCTTCACGAAGTCTTCCCGCAGTTATACCCATTCCATTTTCAGCATCTCTGTCCAGTTTGGTTTGTGGTCTGTTATCTTCTTCAAAATATTTTACAAACTGCTTTGGTGCACTTGGGAGTTCCAACTGCTGAGGTTCGCCTTTAAAGTTCTTCCATAACTCAAGTATTTCTTCTTTTGAAGGTTTGTTTTCAAAGGAAACAAATACTGCAGCAAGGTGACCGTCAGTTACGGGAACTCTTATACACTGTGTAGTTATAAGCGGTGAAGAAGCCTTTACGATTTCTCCATTCTCAACTTTACCCCAGATTTTCAAAGGTTCCTGTTCACTTTTTTCTTCTTCTCCGCCGATATAAGGTATTACGTTGTCAATCATTTCAGGCCAGTCGGTAAAGTTCTTTCCTGCACCGGAAATTGCCTGATAAGTAGTTGCAACAACATTTTTAATACCGAATTTCATTAAAGGAGAAAGAGCGGGAACATAGCTTTGAATTGAACAATTTGGCTTAACGGCAATAAAACCGTATTTTGTTCCGAGCCTTTTTCTCTGAGCATCTATTGCTTTTACATGATCTGCATTGATTTCAGGTATAAGCATAGGTACGTCAGGAGTCCACCTGTGTGCCGAGTTGTTTGAAACTACAGGAGTTTCATTTTTAGCATATTCTTCCTCAAGCTTCTTGATTTCATCCTTTTTCATATCAACTGCACAGAAAACGAAATCCACTTCAGCACAAATTTCTTTAACTTGTTCTGTTGCGTTTTTTATTACAATATTCTTAACGGTTTCAGGCATAGGTGTAGACATCTTCCATCTATTACCTACTGCTTCTTCGTATCTCTTTCCGGCAGATTTTTCACTGGCAGCAATGGAAACAACTTCGAACCATGGATGGTTTTCAAGAAGTGAAATAAATCTTTGCCCAACCATTCCAGTACCACCGATTATACCAACTTTAAGCTTAGACATCCTTTATGCCTCCTATTCGTAAATTTTCATTATTGAAAAGAAATTGAATGGAGGTGAGTCAAATAAATTAGTAAAGTGTCCACCATTCAATGACATTTGTATTTGTACTGTGTATTTTATCACAATGTCATTTAAAATTCAATAATAAAAATTTTCTATGAGGCCTGCTGTTTGAACAGGGGTTGGGTAATGCTCCAGTTCTTTAACTCGGTCTGAGTACCTACCCAGACAGGAGATTTCATAGGAACAAGAGGATACAGTTCCTCCACACAGTAGTTAGACATTCTCATGCAGCCGTGGGATATGTATTTTCCAATGGAATAAAATGAATTTGTGCCGTGTATTCCATAGGAACCGTCTGTTCTGTTTATCCCCATCCAACGGGTTCCAAGTGGGTTTTGAGGTGTTCCACCTTTTACCGGGTCTGCAAATCCTCCGCCACCCCAATCGGGGTTTATAAGTTTACTGGTTACAATGAATTTGCCTGATTTTGTAAGGGAAGCGGGGTTGCCCACTGCAACAGCATACTTTTTCAATACCTTTGCACCTTCATATAATGTTAAAACTCTTGTGGTCTTATTTACTGCAATCCATTTTCCTTTAGTGGGAGCTTTTGTAACCTTGTCAAGATAGACAAACTTGTTACTGGATAGCCTTTGTACAAGCATGTTTTTTGTTGCAGTGTCGTATGTACCGGTTACACTCATATTATGGTTGCTTTGAAATAGAAGAAGTGCATTTCTGATATTCAGTTTCTCATCACTCTTAGAAGCTTTTTTATAGTAGCCAAGCTGCTTGATGTATTTCAAATATGTATTGGACGTAATATCTTTTTGAAGCTGGGCTACTTTTTTCTTTAATTTTTCCTTTGCAGCGGCTGCTTCCTTTTTCTTCTGTTCTTCCTGCTGCTTTTTTTGAGTATCAAGTGTTTTATCCAGTACGGTGGTATCAATTTTGACTGCCGACTGTGATACTTCTGGATACTGATTTTTGTTTTTTTGATCGGCTGCACCGCAAACAGCTGTACTTTCAAATAGTATGGCAATCATTAGTGTGCCAAGCAATAAAAGTCTTTTAAGCATTATACATCCACCTCTGATTTTTTAATTATTACTATATTCTAACTGGAAAAATATAGTACTGCATTAGTTCATTATATTATTTTACTGTCAAAATGGAAATTACATTACTGTTACTTTTTTTGCGATTAAGGTGATTATCACCGGTTAGGGGCTACTTAACGGTGTCTCATCCAATATGTGTAAATAAAATATTTCCCTGAAATAAGTTAAGACAGACTATTTTAGACAAATGTCAAAAAATGACATATTTCAACAAAATATTTATGCACTGTATTGAATTTTTATGCATAATAATTTATAATTGTAGACATCGATGTTTTATTATGTAGAAAAATAATAGGGGGATTTCAAAATGATGAAAGGAATGTTAAAGAAGGTATTTTGCTTGATTATTGTTGCAGCTATCGGCCTGTCTATTGCAGGCTGCGGCGGCGGAGAAACAATGAAGAGAATTGAAAAATCCGGAAAACTGGTTATAGGTACCAGTGGAGATTACGCACCATATGAATATCACATGCTGGTAGATGGAAAAGATACTATTGTAGGTATCGATATTTCTATTGCTGAGGAGATTGCAAAAGACATGGGTGTGCAGCTCCAGATTGTGGATGCCGATTTCAACGGACTATTGGCATCACTTAACACAAACAAGGTGGATATTGTAATAGCCGGTATGAATCCTGACGAGAAGAGAAAAAAATCAGTTGATTTTTCAAAGATTTATTATGAAGCAAAGCAGGGTGTAATGGTAAGGGCTGAAGACAAAGACAAATATAAAACTGTGGCTGATTTAAAAGATAAAAAAGTTGGTGCACAGCTGGGAACTACACAGGAAAAAATAGTACAAGAACAAATCAAGGGTGCAAACCTTGTTTCATTAGGTAAGATTCCTGATTTGGTTATGGAATTGAAAAATAAAAAGATAGACGCACTGGTTGTTGAACTTCCTGTAGCGAACGGCTATGTAAATAACAACAATGATTTGGCACTAACAGATGTTCCTGTAAAGGATGATACAGGCGGATCTGCTATTGCAATTAAAAAAGGTAATACAAACCTGGTAGAGCAGGTAAACAAAACCCTTGACAGACTGATGAAGGATGGTTCAATAGATAAGTTTGTTCAGGAAGCAAATGAAAAGAATGTAACAGCAAAATAATTGACATGACATTATATGAAGGCCAAAGCAAAGGGGATGTCCACGGGCACCCCCTGTGTTTTGTTTTAGGAGAATTTTTATAATAGGGAGGGTTTAGATTGGATTTTAGCTTTTTAAGTGAATATTGGTACTACTTTGTAAGCGGTACCGTAAATACAATAGTAATTGCAATTCTGACCGTAATACTTGGTGTTATTATAGGTATCGGTATTGCATTAATGAAGATATCTCATAACAAGATTTTAAAAGTATTTGCGTCATCATATGTGGAATTTATAAGAGGAACACCACTTCTTGTTCAGATAACGCTTTTTTTCTATCTGATTTCACTACCGGAAGTTCATATATTTGGTTTAGAATTGGAGAGATTTATACCAGGTGTTATTGCTATGTCAGTAAACAGCGGCGCATATGTGGCTGAAATAATCCGTGCCGGTATTCAGGCGGTGGATAAGGGCCAGATGGAGGCTGCAAGGTCTATAGGGTTTACTCACGGGGAATCTATGAGGCATATTATATTGCCTCAGGCTATCAGAAACATTCTCCCTGCTTTAGGAAATGAATTTGTTGTTGTAATCAAAGAGTCTTCCGTGCTGTCTGTTATCAGTATAAGTGAACTAATGAGAAATACAAATATTATACAGGGTGCAATATACAGGCCATTTGAGCCGTTAGCTATCACGGCTGTAATCTATTTTATATTGACCTACGGTACTACAAAGCTTCTGGGAATTGCTGAAAGGAGGATGAGGACAAGTGATTAATGTAAAGAATCTTCACAAGAAATTTGGCAGCCTTCACGTTTTACAGGGTATAGATGTAACCATTGAAAAGGGCGAGGTAGTAGTTGTAATCGGCCCTAGCGGTTCAGGTAAGAGTACCTTTCTCAGGTGTTTGAATTTGTTGGAACAGCCTACTGACGGTGAAATAATTTTTGAAGGCGTAAATATAACTGATAAAAAAAACGATGTAAACAAGCAGAGGCAAAAAATGGGAATGGTTTTTCAAAACTTCAATTTATTCCCTCACTTGTCCATACTTAACAATATAACTCTCGGGCCTATAAAACTCAAAAATCAGACTCCTGAGCAGGCGAAAGAGAATGCTATGTCACTGCTAAAGCGTATAGGATTGGAGGAAAAGGCAAATAACTATCCTGCACAGCTTTCAGGAGGGCAGAAACAACGTATAGCTATTGTCCGTGCTCTCGCGATGTCCCCGGATGTAATGCTCTTTGACGAGCCTACTTCAGCCCTTGACCCGGAAATGGTAGGCGAGGTTCTGGAGGTAATGAGAGAGTTGGCGGCAGAGGGAATGACAATGGTGGTTGTTACCCATGAAATGGGCTTTGCAAAAGAGGTTGGAACCAGAGTACTATTCATGGATGAAGGAAAAATTAAAGAAGATGCTCCGCCTAGTGAAATTTTTACAAATCCTAAAGATGACAGAACAAAGGAATTTCTAAGTAAGATTCTATAGCAATAAGTGTAAACTCTTAAAAACCGTTGGAGGCACATATGTTCAAGCTGTTAAAGGATGCAACTGTATATTCACCGGAATATCTGGGTAAAAAAGATATATTGCTTTGCTGTGACAAGGTGGCTTTAATTGAAGATAATATAAACCCTACGGGTTTTAAAGGTGTTGAAATAGTCAACTGTGACGGTAAAATGGTGTTCCCCGGCTTTATCGACCTTCATGTTCATATAACGGGCGGAGGCGGTGAAGGTGGTTTTACTACAAGGACTGAGGAAGCAAAGGCAGCGGACATACTTAAGTACGGCATAACAACAGTTGTAGGCGTTCTTGGAGCAGATGGTGTTACCAGAAACATGCCCAATCTTTATGCAAAAGCAAGGCAACTGGAACTTGATGGCCTTTCTACTTATATATACACAGGGTCGTATCAGGTTCCGGTTATAACTTTAACAGGAAGCGTACAAAACGACATGGTTTTTGTAGATAAGGTTATTGGTGTAGGTGAAATTTGTCTTGCCGACAGCAGGGCATTTGAACCGTCTTTTGATGAAATAAGCAGAATTGCAGCTCAAACCAGAAACGGTGCCATTATTTCAGGTAAAGCGGGACTGGTGCATTTCCATCTTGGTCTGGGTGAAAGTGCAATGGAGTATATGTTCAGGCTTTCCGATGAAACTTTAATACCCAAACAGCACATTCTACCTACACATGTTAACCGTACCAAAGGCCTTTTTAACAAGGCTTTGGAATATTTAAAGCAAGGTGGCAATATTGATTTGACGGCGGGATTTATCCCATCAGACAGTGACCCGGAATGTGTTGCTACCTATGATGCACTAAGGACTATTCTGGATAATAATCTTGATTTTACAGGGATAACAATCAGTTCGGATGCCTACGGAAGTGTACCAACCTTTGACGAAAACGGAAACGTGGTTTCCTCCGAGACTGTAAGCTGCAAGATACTTTTTGATGAAATACGCACAGCTATTAAGGAGAGGGGAATACCCGTGGAAACGGCAATAGGCATTATAACAAAAAATGCTGCCCAACGGCTAAAGATTGACGATAAAAAGGGTACTCTGAAAGTGGGAAAAGATGCGGATTGTGTTATTTGCGACAGCGGACTGAATATAGTGAAGGTTATTGCAAAGGGAAAAATGTACTAAAAAAGCTGAGTTAATACATTAATTTGCGTGGTACAATCATATAATTAACAGGTGGACATATTCCTAATAGTTAATTGGAGGTTGATTGCATTGACCAAGGATTTTCGCAAGGTAATAATAGTATTTA
>JAEZIU010000169.1 GCA_023436485.1 Bacillota bacterium
TGCCATTACCTGAGACATGCCTGCACCATTTGAAAAGCCTGATAGATAAATCCTTGGGCTGTCAATGGGATACTTGGCTTTTATATATTTTATCAAGGCCAGATAATATTCTTCATCACTTGGCAATGATTCATCCAGATTGAGGTTAAAATTGACTCCATTGCCGGCTAAGGGGTATACAGTAATAAAGCCTTCTTTTTCACCGATTTCATGCCATTTGCTCATATCGGCTGCTTTCATTGGATTATCAAAAGCACCATGGCTGAAAATAAGCAGAGGCACCGGCTTTGACGGATTATTAAGAACACACTGAGGAACATGCTCCAGCCAGGTGTGAGCCATACCGCCATTATCGCCGAGAGAACGGTCGTCAAGATATTTTTCAAAATGGCAATTTTCAAAATTTATCCGATGTGAAATATTACCTTCTCCACAGGTATTAATCCGTCTAACGGTATAAAATAAATCGAACCATATTTCTCTTATTACAGACTCGGTTAATCTGTTAATTCTATAGTCGGTGATATTAATTACTTTATGATAAGGATTTATATCGTTGGTAAACACGGTGCTTAAAGCACCTAACGGTGTTTCCAAATCTGACTTGTTTATGCTCTTGTAATAGGAAACAATAGTGTCGGAACAGTTGTAAAGTATTGAAGGCATAGCTACGCTGTCGTTACTGCATGTTTCGGGTAGTGTAGTACCTCCAATAAGAGCTACGGCTGCAGTGGTTTCGGGGTGGACTGCTGTGAACTCAAGGGCCATTCCGGCTCCGGAACCTAAGCCTATAAGATAATGAACATCATTCATTATGCTCCACTTTCCGTTTTGTATCCCACATGAGATATCTTTGTTTATGGATTCTAAAAATGCTATATCGTTGTTATTTTCATGGGAATTATTTGTTGACCAACCACATTCAATTGGATTGGGGAAAACAAACAAAATATTATATTTTTCACTCAGCTCATACAAGCCCGCGGTAATTAGTTGGCAAACCGAGGCTTCGTCTGCTAAAGGACGTAGAATCATTATGGAAGATGGTTTAGTTAAATTATCCCATTCTTTGTTTGGAGTAAGGATATATGCATCTCTTTTTTTACCTTGTATTTCAAATTGTTTTAAGATTAAACTCAATTTTATCACTCATTCCAAATTAGATTTAGATTTCTGTCGTTCTAAAACTGAAAATTAGAATAGCATGTAAGTAAATCCTTAGCCCGTTTTCAATACATAAAATATTAATGATATGCTGTTGTTATATTTGCAATATCGTTTTAGCAACCTAATGCAATTTTATCTTATCCTGATGTAAATGTCAATATATAGTAAGGCATATACATTCAACAAAGGCTAAATTACTTATAATACGGCTATTTGCTAAAGAAAAAAATATACAGCTCTATCTGTTTGTGATTGACAGAATATTGAAGTATAACTATAATAATTTTGTTGGTAAAACGAAATAGCAAACCTGTTATTTGTAGAATGATTTATGGTGAATACCTTTCAAATTTTCACAAATCCTATGGGATTGTTTATCCCGAATTCTTGTATTCATGCCAACGTTTACATAATACTTCGTCAGATAATTTTCTCTGATACCGACATTATATAAGGATGGGTATATTCAGATGTCTTTTTTTAGTAATATAGAGAACAATAACAGCAAAGATAATAAAAGCATATTGTGGAGCAAAGCTTTTATTTTTTTGATTGCTGTCAGCCTTATAACAGCTACGGGATTTAACATGGTTTATACCGTTATTTCCAAATATTCAATGGACATTCAGAACTCACTGGCTATCGCAGGTGTGATAGCGGGAATTTTTTCTGTTGCTGCATTAGTCATACGCCCATTTGCGGGAATGATGGCAGATATATTTAACAAAAAGAACCTGTGCATCGTGGCTAACGTGATTATTGGATTATCAGTAGTAGGATATTCTTTTTCTTCAAGCATCCCGGTACTTTTTTCTTTCAGGGTGCTTCATGGTATTGCATTTGGTGTCAGTAGTACGGTGAATATTGCTCTAGCTACCAGGTTTATCCCCAAGGATCGCTTGGGGGAAGGGATAGGCTACTATGGGATTGGGCAGGTAGTGGCTTCGATTATTGGTCCCAATATAGGGATATACGTTGCTGACAAGTACGGGTTTCAGACATTGTTTATTGTCATCGCTTTGTTGTCCTTTATAGGGGCGGCATTGCTGCTGTTTTTAAAGTATCCCAGTGAAGAAAGAAAATCAGAAATTGTGAGCGTAAGAAGTCTGCTGACAATTGATTCCTTAATTGCTAAAGAGGGCATCATATATGCGATAATTGGTGGTATGTTCTCCTTTGGAAACGGGTTAGTAAGCTCGTTCTTAATTCTTTTGGGGAAAGAAAGAAACATTTCAAACATTGGAATATTCTTTTCGGTAGGGGCGGTTGTAGTTTTCCTTTTACGCCTGTTTGTGGGGCGGATAGTTGATAAGAAAGGCTTGACTATAACCGTGAATATTTCACTGATTGTTTCGGCTGTTTCCATGGTTTTGATAGGAGTTGCACCGACACTTGGACTGCTGATAGTCGCATCCGTATTAAAGTCCATTGGGCAAGGTGGGGGGCAGTTGTCACTTCAGGCAGAAAGTATCAAGAGAGTCAGCCCAAGCAGGGTTGGGGTAGCAACCAGTACATTTTACATTGGTGCAGATATCGGGCAGGGATTAGGGCCGATTATTGGTGGAGGAATTTCTCAGTATTTTAATTATACTACGATGTTTGTGGCATGTTCTGTGCTTATGCTAATCTCAATGGTAGTTTTCAACGTTTATCAGAGGAAAACAGGATATAGTATTGGCGGAAGTGCTTGAAGTTGGAGCGGATAAGGAGAGGGTGTAGTGGGCATAAAAAATGATGCACCGCAGAGGATACACCATTTTTATTTTATTATCTTATAACAATAATTCTAAATGTAATTAATTTTTTATTTGATTTTTGTTTATTAGTTATATGATACGGAAATATACATTTCCAAAATTAGAACCCGGTAAAATAAACTTGAAATTATAGCTGTTATTCCCGGCAGGGACAGGAACATCAATATAAGTAGGTTCTGAACCTGTATACGCAGTTTTGGTGTTAGTTGAATCTCTCTTGTTATAAATGCTATGTGTTCTTTGAGATGTCCATGAGCTGGTTGAACCGCCCGGACAATAAGCAAATGTTTCGCAAACACACCATGTTCCACTTGATGAATTCCAAATAGAATCCCAATCAGCAGTTATTCTAATGGTTTTTCCGGCACAGCCGCTTAAGACCATATTATATACTATGCCATAATTCCCCTGAAGCTGGTCGTTGTTAATGTTTATGAGGTTTGAACCGATATCATATTCACCTGCATTATTTCCCATTGCAGAACCGCTAAGAGCTAAGTAAAATCCATGTTTTCCACTTGAAGAAACGTTGCTGTAATTATAGCTTACATATTTTACATCGCACGGAAAAAGTCCGGTTACACCAGTTGACATTGCAGTAGCTTTTCCCAAAGTCTTCGGATTAACAGTTGATGTTGAATCAAGAAATACTATTCTGCACTTAATATTACTTGATGATGTTTTAAACATAACATGACCGTTTATCAATTTAAGCGGAGTGATAGTATCATAAGCGATAAAAGTACCATCGGTCGTAATATTTAATGTTTGGTAATTGGTACTTTGTTGATAACCAGTCTCTACACCGGCACACATTGCATCATCTGTTAATGATGAATTGTCCTTGCTCACTACTTTTTTGTTATATATAGTAGCTGTTGCAGTACCGGTTGTGGTGTACAAATACACTCCAACCTTTATAGTTTTACTTTGGGTTTTGTTTATATGATAAAAGTATGCATCATATACCGTGTTGGATGTCAGTGCTTGTTCAATAGTGTAGGCACCAGACCTCCCACTAAAATTGTTTACCCATGAACCCGGATTTGTTGTTGTACCATCCCACAGCATCTCCGGATTATCCGAATAAATATATGTATTTCCTCCATTTGACATTTGTGAGAGTGTTGCAGCATCACTAGGAATATAGGCAGCTGATACTGATGAAATCATAGAAAAGATACAAACAACAATTGCAATCAATTTTAAACTTCGTTTTTTCACAAGGAATTCCCCTTTTCTGTTAATTTATTACATTTAGAACATTTAATCTATTATGTAATAATTGGGAATAATTGTCAATATAAGTATAAATAATATTATATCTAATGCTTTTAATTGCTAATTGTGATAGTTTAGTATTGATAATAAGACAGATAATAACATTTCAGGATAAATGATTGTTGCCTAAATGAGCAACAACCCCCAGCCCAAACCAAAAGAAAAACCCTATAACCATTCTGGTTATAGGGTTTTTCTTTTGGTACGCCCGACACGATTCGAACGTGCGACCTGCGGTTTAGATATTAACCAGATTATTTAAGGATTAGTACTACTTTTCTGTACAAGTATTGATAATTGCATTGGAGAACTTAGTAACAATCTCATCTTCAATAATAGAAATCTTATCAAGATTTATGTTTGCCGGATTTCCGCAATAACCATCAGGAGTAACTGATTTAGCAATATTTCCACCGCTTAGCCACTTTTTCAGCTCTGGTAGTCCCAAATTAGTAGGTTTTAGAACTTGAGCTTCTTTAGGATCAAATAAATCAGGAAAAGCGTGAGCCATCCAACTAGTCTCATTTGCTCCTGCATGAAAGTCGGGATAATTTCTTTCTACATTAACTCTATCAGGGTCTAATTCAACCGTTACCAAGTTAGGAATATCTTCTGAAAAACCATATTGAGCCAGACCGTCCTTGCCACACACAAAGTAGGCATTAATATTATTCTCTTTGTAAACTTTGCTAGTCACTTCTATTATTGTTTTAATATGAAGAAAATCGCCATGAAAATTAAGAAGAAAAATTTTTTTAAATCCCCATTTTTTTAAATTTTCTAGAATTTCAATAAGAACGGTAGCCATTGTCTCAGGCTTGATTGAATATGAACCTACGAAACCATTTGTGATACTATTGATACCCCAATAAAAAGGCGGTGCGATAACAACAGGATGGGTCAGTTTAGACATATACTGTTGTATCTTCTCACATACAGTTTGTGTAAGGTAAATATCTGTACCGGTACATAGATGGGGGCCATGTTCCTCAACTACGGAAACAGGCAATAAAACACAAGCATCTTTTAAAATTGCGTCCTCAATCTGCGGGTAAGTCATATCAACCATAGTGTTTTTAAAAATAGAATACATAATACTCACTCCTTAGCTTTCTTTATTTGTTTTAAGAATAAAGCCTCCCCTAAGGACAGAGTCAATAAATCATTTTTACTTAATTGGAATTTGAATTTCAGTTAAGAAATCTTCTTCTCTGGTAGCTATTGTTTCACTTATATAGTAAATTTCAATAGATGGAGAAAGAACTTTAAAGCCAAGATTAATAATGGCAGAGTATATTTCTTTATAAAGGCCAGTTCTTAAACTGCTGTATGTACCTTTATGAATATAACTTGCATACGTTCCGCAAGGTAATGTTGTGGTTGTAAAACTGGTAAATACACTATTGGCCTGTGTTTCATATCCTATTTTTATATTACTGAAATCTTGAATCTGAGAGTACTCATATACAGCCATGGGTAGTGAGCAGATATTACTAAGGTCTATTTTTAATTTTGTAATATCATCTAATATGGATTTAAAATACTCCCTGAAAGTATCTGGTGTGCACTTCCCGATATATTCTTTATAAATAAAGGCTCTTTGAGGATAATGTTTTATAATTACTTTACTGTCCGGGTTATAATTTAAAGTGTTTTGAATACTCCTGCATTGGCTTTGAATTACTTTCACTTTATCGATTTTTTTTGATAATTCTTTTATCTGGTTAGATATTTGAGCTTCCTGCCGGGTAAGAATATGTTCTAAGGTTCCTATTATGTCCGTGTCGGTATCCTGTTCCAAAAATTTATTGATTTCATTCAGAGAAATGCCAATATCCTGAAGTTGTTTTATGACCATTACTCGAGTGATGTGCCACTTGGTATAAAAACGGTAACCATTCTGCGGATTTATCATAGCTGGTTTTAAAAGGTTTAACTCATCATAATAACGTAATGTTTTATGTGACACGTTGCAGATTTTGGAGAGTTCCCCAATGCTAATTAAAGTATTTTGTTCCATACGAATAATCCTTATAGCCAAAAAGAAGTATATTTACTATCTGTATCTTAAGGTTATTATACTGCATAAAAAGTTCTAGTACATCTCCAAAATAATATTGGAAAAAATGAATGCCTAAACAAAATGTTTACATTATTATAGAAAAACCCAGTACCTTAATGGTACTGGGTTTTTCATCGTCTCAACTATTGGTACGCCCGACACGATTCGAACGTGCGACCTGCGGTTTAGGAAACCGACGCTCTATCCTACTGAGCTACGGGCGCGTAAATAAATATTTCCTTTTGACAACTATCATAGTATACTAGAAAAATTTCAACATTTCAAGGCTATTTTTATTTTAAAATAATACCTATAAATAACTTTATATAGGAAATGCATGGAAAAGAGTATTAGGTTGTTTTATAATTATTAGATATAGTGAGATATTAAGTAATAAAGCGAATAGAATAACCAGTAACCAAAATGAAAATAGAAAAGCGGAGGTAAATAATATGGCTTCAGGAAAGACACTGCCCAAGAGAAAAGACATCGAGGATAGGTTCAAATGGAAACTGGAGGATATATATAAAGATACAGATTTATGGGAAAAGGACTTTAAGACAGTTAAAGAATTGGCAGCACAAATGGTAAACTTCAAGGGTAAGCTTGGAAATAGTGCGGATACACTGCTTGATTGCTTCAAGAAAAGTGATGAACTACTGTCTCTTAATGACAAAGTCTTTGTTTATGCAAGAATGAAGAGGGATGAGGATAACGGAAATTCAACCTATCAAGCATTGACAGAAAGAGCGTCTACCCTTGGTACAGAGGTTTATACCGCAATATCATTTATTGTTCCGGAAATGCTGACAATACCCGAAGACAAGCTTATGTCTTTCTTGAATTCAAATAAGGAACTTTCCGTGTACATGTTTATGGTACAGGAAAATTTGAGACAAAAGGAGCACATTTTAACTGAGCAGGAAGAACAGATTCTTGCCCTCTCCACAGAAATATCTGATACATCAGGTGACATTTTCACCATGTATAACAATGCAGACATAAAATTTCCTTATATTCGGGATGAAAAAGGTGAGGAGATAGAAGTTACTAAGGGCAGATATTCTACATTGCTGGAAAGCAGGGATAGGAGAGTCCGTAAAGATGCCTTTGAAGCTGTGTACAGTACTTACACCAAAATGAAAAATACGCTCGGTGCTTCTCTTACAGGCAATGTAAAGAAAAACAGGTTTTACTCCGTTGTAAGAAAATATCCGTCAGCTCTAGCAGCATCTTTGGACAATGATAACGTACCTGTAGAGGTGTATGATAATCTCATTGAAACGGTAAATAAAAACCTTCACCTGCTGGACAGATATTTGAAGCTTAGGAAAAAGGTATTAAAGCTAGATGAGCTTCATATGTACGATTTATACGTTCCCATGGTTGAAGAATACGACAAAAAGGTTACCTATGAGGAAGGCAAGAAGCTCGTAGAAGAAGGGCTTGCACCACTTGGTCAGGAATACCTTGGTTATCTTAAAAAAGGTTACGAATCAGGCTGGATTGATATTTATGAAAATGAAGGCAAAACCAGCGGAGCATATGCTTGGGGAGCTTTCAAAACTCACCCTTATGTACTGCTTAATTATCAGGACAACATAAATGATGTGTATACCCTGGCACATGAAATGGGGCATGCTCTGCATTCGTACTATACCAATATGACTCAGCCATACGTTTACTCTGAATACAAAATATTTGTGGCAGAGGTTGCATCTACTGTAAATGAATCGCTGCTTATGAGGTATATGTTATCAAAATCCGAAAGCAAGCAGGAGAAGGCATATTTGCTGAATCACTATCTTGAGGAATTCAGAGGAACGGTATTCAGACAGACAATGTTCGCAGAATTTGAAAAGATTATACACCAAAAGACTGAACAGGGAGAGGCACTCAACGCACAGGAGCTTTGTGATATTTACTATGGCCTGAACAAGAAATATTTCGG
The DNA here is from genome assembly GCA_023436485.1 of Bacillota bacterium. Classification (GTDB taxonomy): domain Bacteria; phylum Bacillota; class Clostridia; order Acetivibrionales; family DSM-1351; genus Ruminiclostridium. The sequence goes on from JAEZIU010000169.1 coordinate 8,219, forward strand.
AGAAGCAGTTAATATTGATGAGGAAATTGCAATGGAATGGTCAAGAATTCCTCACTTCTACAGTAGTTTCTACGTATACAAATATGCAACAGGCTTCTCAGCTGCAACAGCTATTGCAGAAAAAATATATAAAGAAGGCAAACCTGCAGTTGATAAATATTTAGAGTTCCTTAAGGGTGGAGGATCAAACTATCCTATAGAGCTTCTAAAAATAGCAGGTGTAGACCTTTCATCACCACAGCCTATACAGGATGCATTAAATGTATTTGAAAAAACTCTGGAAGAATTGGAAGAACTTTTAGTATAATATACAATAGTTAACATAATAAACAAACGGAGGTTACAGTAATGAATGATCCACGCATAGAAAAACTGGCGCAAAATTTGATTAACTACTCATGTGAACTAAAGCCGGGGGAAAAAATCCTTATTGAAAATATCGGTAATGAGGTTCCGTTATCAAGAGCATTAATCCGTGAGGCATACAAGGTGGGAGCAATTCCATACCTTACAATAAAGAATCCCGAATTGGAAAGAGTACTTCTTGAACAGTGTACAGAAGAACAAATGAAAGATATGGCACGCTATGAACTGGCAAGAATGAAGGACATGGATGCGTACATTGGTATCAGGTCAGGGGACAATGTAAGCGAAAAAGCTTCTGTTCCGTCTGATAAGATGAAGATATACATGTCACTGTTTTCAAAGCCTGTACATTCAGAACAGCGGGTGGAGCACACAAGATGGTGTGTAATGAGGTATCCTACCCACTCAATGGCACAACTTGCAAACACTCCAACGGAATATTTTGAAGATTTTTACTTTAATGTATGCAATCTGGATTATGCAAAGATGTCAAAAGCTATGGATCCGCTTGTGAAACTAATGGAAGCTACCGACAAAGTAAGAATTACGGGAAAAGGGACAGACTTGACATTCTCAATAAAAGGATTGCCTGCAATAAAGTGCGACGGTAAAATGAATATTCCCGATGGAGAGGTATTTACTGCACCGGTAAAAGATTCGGTAAATGGAGTAATATCTTACAACTGCCCTGCGGTTTATCAGGGTGTGACTTTTGAGAATATCTGCCTTGAATTCAAGGATGGTAAGATTATTAAAGCTACGTCAAACGATACAGAGCGAATCAATGAAATTTTTGATACCGACGAAGCAGCAAGATACGTAGGGGAGTTTGCAATAGGTGTTAATCCTTACATTGGAACTCCTATGAAGGATACTCTCTTTGACGAAAAGATAAGGGGAAGTATACACTTTACCCCCGGAAGCTGTTATGACGAGTGTCCAAATGGTAATAAATCCTCAATTCATTGGGATCTTGTATTTATCCAAAGGCCTGAATATGGCGGAGGAGAAATATGGTTTGATGATAAACTCATCAGAAAAGACGGACTTTTTGTACCAACCGAGCTCCAAGCATTAAATCCTGACAATTTAAAATAGAAAACATATCTATATAGCACAAAACCAGAGGTTTTAATCCCTCTGGTTTTGTTTTTATAATTCAAAAAGTTCCGTCAATTCTTCCTTACTCATCTTGGTAATAAGGGTTTCCCCGGATTGGATTACTGCATCAACCAATTGCCTTTTCCTATCTTTAAGTTTTAATATCTTTTCTTCGATTGTACCGTGTGTAACCAGTTTCATAACATGGACGGTCTTTAGCTGACCTATACGGTATGCACGGTCGGTTGCCTGATCTTCTACAGCCGGGTTCCACCATGGGTCATAGTGAATAACCGTATCAGCACCAGTCAGATTCAAACCTGTTCCTCCCGATTTAAGGGATAGAAGAAAAATCTGACCTTGCCCGCTGTTAAAGTTTTTAACCATTTTCATTCTTTCTTCAGCAGGAGTTGAACCATCAAGATATAAATAGTCTACTCCATCCTCCTGCAGCCACTGCCTTATAATTGCCAACATTGTTGTAAACTGTGAAAATAGGAGTATTCTATGCCCGGAGGTAAGAGAGTCTCCTACTATCTCTTTAAGGAGTAGGAACTTGCCACTGTCACCTTCATAGTTATCTACAAACAGCGAGGGGTGGCAGCAAAGTTGTCTTAAACGGGTAAGAACCGATAAAATCTTTATTTGACTCCGTTCATAGCCATTTTGGTTTATTTCCTTTAAAATATCTCCTTTAGCTTGCTCAAGATAAGCAGCATAAAGTTTTTTCTGTTCCTCGGTCAGGTCTGCTTTAATAATATGTTCAATTTTTTCAGGTAGTTCCTTGAGAACTTCCTGTTTCAGCCTTCTGAGTATAAATGGTTTTAGTTGTTTGCTCAAGGAGGTTAAAGCCGAATGGTCTCCCTTTGAAATGGGGGATTCAAACTTTTCAACAAATTTTCCGTGAGACCGTAGATATCCGGGTAAAATAAAATCAAAAACTGACCAGAGCTCAGTAAGATTATTCTCCATAGGTGTTCCTGTAAGAGCGAACCTGTGCTGGGATACAAGCTGTTTTACGGCTTTAGCAGCCTGAGAACCGGGGTTTTTAATGTGCTGAGCTTCGTCCAGTATACAATATCTGAATAAATAATCTTTGTAGTTGTCAATATCACGTCTGATAAGGGCATAAGATGTAACTATTATGTCCGAAGTTACACCAGTCTTTATCAGCTCCTCGCGTTCTGTTTTATTTCCGACAACAGCGGTTATCTTTAAATCCGGTGCAAATTTGTCAACTTCCGAACACCAGTTATAAATCAGGGAGGTGGGAACAACAACTATAGACGGTGCGGGGCCTGAAATACCTTTATCGTACTGGAGCAGGGTAATAACCTGCAAGGTTTTCCCCAAACCCATATCATCGGCAAGAATACCCCCAAGTCCGTAGGTTGACAGAGTTTTAAGCCACTTGAATCCAAGTTTTTGATAATTTCTTAGTGTTCCTTTAAGGGATTCGGGAATTTTAAATTCAGTCTCGGAAGGTTCGTGAATATCATGAACTAAATCTTTAAAAGCCTTATTACGTTCAAAGAACTTCATTCCGGTTTCTTTCAGCATACCATCTATAAAAAAAGCTCTGTACATGGGGAGTTGAACCAGCTCACTGTCCAAATCATCCATTGTAAGCTCAAGTTGATCGATTATTTCAGACATAGTTACAAGTCCCTCTGAATCAAGAGGAAGAAAGGCACCGTTTTTCAAGCGGAAATATTTTTTCTTTTCTCTTATGTTCTGAAATATTGACGATAGCTCATCACGGCCTACGCCTTCCATATCAAAACTGAATTCAAGAAAATTGTTAAGTGTATTCAGCCTCAAAAATCCTGAAAATGAAGGAAGCCTTTTTATGGTCATTGCTTTAAAGCTATCGGAATAAAATATCTGTGTATAATCCTGTAGTTTAGGAACAATTGTATTTACAAAGTCAAAAATCTTTTCCTCTTCATCCAGGTATATTCTATTACCGTTAACCTTAAAATCGCTTTCGCCCAGTATGTCGACAATAATACCCTCTTTTTCCATGTCCCTTACAAGAATCTTACCTGTAGGGACCTGATCCCCAAAGGCAGAAAAAGGATTAATTATACGATCACCGTATTTAAATTTAACATCAGCAGTTATTATATCTTCAAATTTGTCCAGATAGATTTCTGGCTCAAAGTCCACTCTCTGAACCATTTCCTGAACATTTTCATCTATGTATACCCGTCCGGTTTTTTCAACATAAGGAAGTACTTCTGAAAAGAAACGTTCCTTATCCTTTTCTATGAAGGTTATACGATTAATATTCTCCTGCTGCATATAGGTGAAAAAGGGTTTAAAGTATTCACGTTGGACAGATGAAACCCTATAAATAGTTTCACCATATAAAAAATATTCAAAGTCGGAAGTTATCTGGAAAAGAGGCAGTTTAGTGTCTATATTCAGGTCAATGGATGAAGCATTTCCTGTTAGTGTGAACTCCAAAGGAATATCTTCATCTAGTATTAGAGCATTTTGAATTCTTGTGTTATTGTTTATTACATTAAAAGGTACACCTTGCAATATCTGAAGAAGCCTCTTAAGAGCTGCTTCAGAGAGAAAAATGTCTTTATCCGTTAAGGTACTGTACTTACTTAATTCACCTGTAAAATAGTGTAATAGGTTCTCGTTCTGCCATATTTCCTGAAGATATGAAATGACAGGCTTGTCGTTTTCTTTGAAGTCGTATATTACAGGGTCAAAGGTAAATCCTTTTCCGAAAACAATCTCAGTATTAGTTTTAAGGCTTTCTAACAGCTGCCGTATATTTCTGACTACATAAAGTCTGTCAGTACCAATACGAAGAGACAGAGAGGCAATAGGCCCTCTTTTAAGAATTGAGTACCTTTTACTAATAAGTTCAAGATTAAATTCAACATTAATGGGAAGCTTTACACCTGAGACTTTATCTGAAAAAAACTGAAAAATATCTTTTGCAGCTTTCTTTTGAACAGTAGAGTTAAAAAACCCCTGCTCATCCTTTTCCTTAATTAAGAAAAGAACCGCAGCAATGTGCTTACACCCTTTTCCGGTCTTTTCACAATCCGAACAGGTACATGAAAAATCATCGAGATTACCGGACTTGGCAAAGCGCACCTGTACGTTGTACGGGTGAGTCCCCAAAACTGTTGCGTCAAACAACAGCATTTCTTGATTAAAGGACAAGGATTTGATACGCTTATCCTTGAAATAGTCCATTCCCTTTTTGTACCTCATGGGTGTAGACAAGTAATAAATAGTGTCTTTAGAAATTTTAAACATCATTTTCTCCAAAGTATAATAAAATAGGCTATCATATTATTATAACCAATTTGAAGAAGAATGTGTAGTTTTTACATAAATAACTCGTTAGCTTACCGGATTATTCACTTTAAGAGTAATAAGGAATTCTGTGATTTCTTCGTTGCTGTTAATATGAATGTTGCCACCGCACTTTTCTATCTGTGCTTGAACTATACTAAGTCCAAAGCCTCGTTTTTTGGATACATTATCTTTTGTAGAAAAGCCGGCACTGAAAATCTTCTTGATATTTGGTTCAGGAATCATAGGGCCATTGTTGGAAATAGATAAATAGTAATTATCTATTTCTATATATGTCTCAAGACGTATAAACTTATTATCCCTATCAATCCCTAAGATAGATTCATAGGCATTATCTATTATATTAGATATTACAGTAACAGCGGTATCTTCATCTATTACCGCACTTGCCAAGGGCTCTTCAAAGTCAACAAGAACTTCTATATCTTTTTTAAGAGCGTTGTTATATTTTACACTTATAATAGCATCAACAAAGTCGTTACCGGAGCCTACATTTACATTCATTGTCTCGCTGTTATTTGCATAATTGTTGATATATTGCTTGACCTTTTCGCTTAAATCAGGCCTGTTCAGAGTACAAAGGCCGTATATAGTATTTAAATGATTTTTATATTCGTGCCTTTCTTTGGCTACCATTTCGTTAAAGGAGATTAACTGATAAACGTTGTCTTTTTTTAGTTCATTTGCATATTGCAGAATCTCAAGTTTTGAACCTTCTCGAAAGGCAGAAATCATGGCAATAATCAAAACAACATATATAACAAAGGTAAAAATATTATAAAGAAGCAGATTGTTGGGGTCTTTGGAAATATAAATATTTGTTCCTACCAAAAAGAATAGAACAGCGAAAATCATGATAAGAGTTTGCTTGTATCTGGACTGATAGGGATTTCCGTCTTTTAACCAGGAAAGCCCATTATTGGACTTATATAATATAAATACAATAGTACCTTGAATCAGTTTTGCTATAATACCTAAAACTGCCAGTAATAATTTATTGTCAATAAGTACTGACATTGGTTTGCCTATCACAATCATACATATCAAACCAATGAGACTTTCTATAATAGCCATTCCTAAAAAAATAATAAAACCTTTGACTACACTTTTAAAAAGAGTTCCGTTAAGCATATAATTAAGTATAAAACATGTAAGGGATGCGATTAAAACTGAATGCAACCCTGATGGTAAAAACCTGGTAATCCAGAATGTATATATTGTATAAATCGTTACAAAGCAGGCAATCCGAATATAATTCTTTTTTATAAATTGCGGCTGTCCCGACAGGAGATAAAAGGCTATTATGAAAATAAATCCCTCGATAACAGTTAAAAACAATTCATTTGCAAGATAGACCAAGATTTACACACCCTTCCAGAGGAACATTCCGACACAACAAAAAAACCTTAAACAAAAACTGAACGCTAATAATTGAGTGTTACTCTAACTATAAGAGCAAAAATTTTACAGTTAAGATTTTTTAAGTTAATTTTCAGGTTGATACAACCAAAATATTTTTGAAGCTGCACCGGTAATCAAGCTTGTTACTATTAAAGAAAGCTTCCCAATTGATTTAAATAAATTTTTCTTCACTAGAATCACTCCCTTATAAAAATTTAATTCTCAACTTAATATTCTAACATTCTACAGGAAAAGTCAATATATTTTACAAAAAATATTACAATTTATGATTATATTTGCTAATTAGTAGCTGATATACATATAATACATAAACTTCTATGACAGACCAGGTTATTATATTATATGACATAAAAAAGAAGTCAGACAGTAGAAGTAAAACAGTCATTAATGCTGCCGCAATACATGTTTTTTTTCGGGACTCTTGCTTTTGACGATTTTCAACAGGTGCAGTTAATATACTGAGAATAGGAAGAAATACAATGAGAGCCAACTGTATATAGGAGGGAATTATATCTGCTTTACCTGCAAATATAGCTATGACCATTGTTATAAAAGACATTATAATACATACAATCTCATTTTTAAAATGGTAGCCGCCAAGATATGGACGAAGAAGGAAGAATGCAAGAAAAGCACATAGAAATTCTTTAGTTAGCGAAAATAAGGTGAAAATAAACAAGTATAGAATAGTTTTGTACAAGTCTGAGAAGATACATACCAGCCCGTACCGAATGTTTTTAATGTCTGTTTCCGAGTACTGCCCATTCCTTGTGACCGCATCAGCCACTTTGTAAGCGAGCTTTCTATAAAAAGTTATATTCATAAAATGTCTCCATTGACGATTTGTGCGATTTAATATTAGCATATTACATTACAATATTACAATAATAGAGAAAAAAATACAAAAAAAGACAATCGGTATAAGATTGTCTTTTTTTATGGTTTTATTATCGTATTAAAGCTTATTTTGCAACGATATTAACAAGTCTGCCTTTTACGACTATTACTTTCTTTATCTCTTTTCCATCCAGGAACGGCTTTATTTTTTCATCAGCCAAAGCAACAGCCTCCGATTCACTATTGTCAGCGTCAGCAGCAACTTCTATTTTACCCCTGACTGTACCATTAATCTGGACTGCCAGCTCTATAGTGTCTTTCACTAATGCCTTTTCGTCAAATTCAGGCCAATCATGATTGAATATAGAATATCCATAGCCCAGTTGTTCCCACATTTCTTCTGCAAAGTGAGGTGCAAAAGGTGCTACAAGCTTTACCAGGTCTTTGATGGTATCCTCAAAAAGCTTTATGTTTTTTGTTTTAACTTCTGCATCATACTTGAAAAGTGCGTTAACAAGTTCCATACAACGTGATATTGCAGTATTGAACTGGAATCTGTCGGTATCCTGCGTAGCACCCTTTATAGCAGTATGACGGACATAGTTGAGCTCCTTGTCATCCTTGTCCATATCAGTTCTGGAAGCCTTTGACTTTTGCTCTCCAAGACTTTCAACAAGCCTTTCTATTCTGCTTGCAAATCTTGAAATAGCTTTTATTCCATCATCGCTCCATGGTCCGCCGTCAACATAATTGAAACCGAAACCAAGGTACATTCTGAATATATCTGAGCCGTATTTTCTTACGTATTCATCAGGAGAAATAGTATTTCCTCTTGACTTACTCATTCTATTACCATCAGGGCCAAGTATTGTACCTTGGTGTACAAGTGACAGGAATGGTTCATCAAAATTGAGGAAGCCAAGATCTCTCAATGCTTTGGTTATAAATCTAGCATAGAGCAGATGCATTGCGGCATGTTCCGCACCGCCTACATACTTGTCAACGGGAAGCACCTTGTTTATCCATTCTGTGTCAAAAGGCTTATCGCTGTTTTGGCTATCCGGGTATCTGAGATAGTACCAAGATGAGCAAACAAATGTATCCAGTGTATCAGGATCTCTCTTTGCAGGAGCACCACATTTAGGACAAACAGTATTCATAAATTCCTCACTCTTTTTAAGAGGAGATTCTCCGTCAGGCTTAAACTCAACATTGTAAGGAAGAGCAACTGGAAGGCTCTCTTCCGGTACGGCTACTTCTCCGCAATGCTCGCAGTAAACTATAGGAATAGGGGCACCCCAGTATCTTTGTCTTGAAACAAGCCAGTCCCTCAACCTGTAGTTTATCTTCAGACTACCGTTGCCGTCTGCTTCAAGCTTCTTTATTATAGCGGTTCTTGCTTCCGCAGAGGTAACACCGTCAAATTCGGCACTATTAACCAGAACACCATATTCACAGTATGGAAGCTCGTCATTTGAACCGTCAGCACTCTTTATAACTCTCTTAATTGGCAGGTTATATTTCTTTGCAAATTCAAAGTCACGTTCATCATGTGACGGAACAGCCATTACACAGCCTGTTCCATAACTTGCAAGAACGTAGTCTGCAATCCATACAGGTACTTTTTCTCCTGTTATTGGATGAATGGCATAACTACCGGTGAATATACCGGACTTTTCTTTTGTTGTTGAAAGTCTTTCAATTTCAGTTTGCTTTTTGGTATCATTTTTATATTTTTCAACTGACTCTGCATATTCCGGTTTTGTTATTTTTTCAACGATTGGATTTTCAGGAGCCAGAACAACATATGTTACACCATAAAGGGTATCGGCTCTGGTGGTAAATACCTGAAATTCAATATCAGTGTCGGCAACCTTAAAGGCTATTTCAGCACCTTCTGAACGTCCTATCCAGTTTGTCTGTATCTTTTTTGTTTTTTCAGGCCAGTCAATGGTATCCAGCTTGTCCAGAAGTTCCTGAGCGTAAGAGGTTATCTTAAAGAACCACTGAGTAAGGTCACGTTTAGTTACCTCTGTATCACATCGTTCACAGCACCCGTCAACAACCTGCTCGTTTGCAAGAACGGTGTTGCATTTCGGACACCAGTTAACAGGTGCATTTTTTCTATAGGCAAGACCTGACTTATATAACTGAAGGAACAGCCATTGTGTCCATTTGTAATAGTCGGGCATACAGGTTTTTATTTCATAATCCCAATCAAAGGTAGCACCCATTTCCTTGAGCTGGCCTTCCATTGTCTCTATATTTTTCAAAGTAGAGTCTTGCGGATGAATACCTGTTTTTATTGCATAATTTTCTGCAGGAAGTCCGAAAGCGTCAAAGCCCATGGGATGGAAAACATTATAACCCTGCATTCTTTTCATTCTGGCCCAGGAATCAGTCAATCCATAATTGTACCAATGTCCTACATGAAGGTTGGCACCTGATGGGTATGAAAACATCTCCAGACAGTATAGCTTCTTGTCGGTATTTTCGGGATTAAACTTGTATATATCTGTTTCTCCCCACTTCTTTTGCCACTTTCTATCTATATCTGCTGAGTATGGCATTTAATCAACTCCTTTATATTATTTAATATCAATGTTAAAAACTTATAAAAACCCGTCTCTTAGTATAAGAGACGGGTTAATCCGCGGTACCACTCTTGTTAGCCCTGGAGGCTCACTCAAAGTCTTGTAACGAAAGACTTACGGCTGATCTTTATATCAGCAGCTCCACGGCGAGTTCAAAGAACGTAGTCAACTGCAATTTCACCAAGTATGCAGCTCTCTTTAGTGACTGATTTTTTCCTTTACTACTCCGCTTCATAACTTTAATAAGAATTAATTAATTTACAGTGTAATCTATATTAGATTATCATAATAGTTTGACTATTTCAACTTTTTTCACGGTTTTGGTTCTCCATTAGAGCAAGGTATTGTGCCATGTTTTTGACCTTGTTGGTTTGTTTTGAAATGGTTATGGTAAGGTTCAGATTTATACCCAGCTCAAATAGAATAAGTACCAGAAATACTGCATTTGCAGGATCGATTATACCTATGAGGCTTGCAAACCAGTCAGGGATGACAGGGAAAGCAGCAATAATTATAAACATTACAGAGGATACAATCCAAAGAATACCGTACTTGAGTTCCAGCTTGGCTTTCTGAACCATCTTAAGTATTGATGTAAGTAAAATAAATCCTATAAGAAAAATACTTATCTGTAATCGTAAGTTCATATTTTTACCTTCCGTAGGAAAATTTAATTGGAAAACCGTCTTATACGAGGTCTTAGCCGACCCATTATTATAGCAAGTGTAACCTTGACCATATAATAAACGGAGAGAGACCTGTTAATTGATGAGTTTCCACGGGCCCTTTTTTTCATTTCCACAGGTATTTCCGTGATTTTTAAATCTTTACCCTTCAAAATCATTATGGATTCAGGCTCGGGATAGTCCTGAGGGTAGTTTTTTGAAAACAGTTCAATAATTGTTCTGTTGCAGGCTCTGAAGCCCGAAGTTGAGTCCGTTACTCCCGACCCGGATAATAGCCATATCAAAAAGCTAAAGTATTTTATGCCCAGCCTTCTGATAAAAGTAGACTGATAGCCCCTTTTATCCAGAAATCTGGAGCCGATAATCATGTCTGTATTTTCTTCTTCCAGAATATTTATCATTTCAGGAATAAAGGATGCCTTGTGCTGTCCGTCACCGTCAAATTGAACAACTATGTCGTAGCCTTTTTCAAATGCATATTTATAGCCGGTTTGGACAGCGCCTCCTATTCCAACGTTAAAAGGGAGATTTATATGGGGAATGTGATTCTCACGCAATATTAAACCTGTTTTGTCGGCTGAACCGTCATTTATAACCATGTAATGGCACTCTGTAGCGTTTTGCTCTATATCATTTATGACATCAAGAATATTATCCTGTTCATTGTAAGTCGGTATAATTATTATACTTTTCATTTAATCCTCCGAAGCGTATTTATGCCGAATTTATTTTACCCTCTGGCTATATAAAATACTCCTGCCAGAATGAGTATAGTACCGATAATTTTACGGAGGTCGATATTCTCCTTAAAAATAAAAAATCCCACAAAGAGGCTTAGTGCATAAGCTACACTGTTTAGAGGGTATGCAGTTGAAAACGGTAACTTCGAAAGTACATATAGCCACAAAACCGTGGAGATACCGTAGACAAAAACGCCCCCGAGTATTAGAGGGTTGAGCAGTAGCTTTAAACTGTAGCCCTCCATTTTATCAAGCCCAATTTTCCATAGTGTTTGTCCCAATACGGTAAGTCCTGAATTTAAAATAGCTAATAATATATATTTACCCTGCATGTATGCCGTCCCATATATAGAATTTTTATGTAAATTGTATTATGTCCTGATGCTTATATAGAAATACATATGAACATATCCAAGGTAATTTACATAAAATAGATTATAATAACATTTTTGGAGATATAAAGATGGAGAAATTTGTCGTTATTATGGCAGGAGGCTCAGGAACGAGACTATGGCCGCTGTCAAAAGAAAAAAAGCCTAAGCAGTTTATATCTGTTGATGACGGCGAATGCATGCTGGTACAGACAATTAACCGTGTATGCCGGAGCGTTCCACCATCCAATTGCTTTATTATAACAAATCAAAGTCTTGTAGAATTGACCAAAGAAGTTGTCAAGGACATAATTCCACATTCAAATATAATTTCTGAGCCCCGGAAGAAGAACACTGCTGCATGTATTGCATATACAGCAATGCTTCTTTATAAAAAGCTGGGAGAGGCAATACTGTGTTTCGTACCCGCTGACGGCTATGTCAAAGATCAGCAGGGTTATGCTGAAACAATAAATCTTGCGTTTAGGACAGCGGAGGAAAAGGACAGTCTTGTGGTAATAGGAATTAACCCCTTATATCCTTCTACCGCCTATGGTTATATAAAAGTTGATACCGGAAAAGATTCAGAAGAACAAATTCTTAAAGTTATGGAATTTACTGAAAAACCAAACGAAGATACCGCCCGGGCAATGCTTGATTCAGGTGATTACTTATGGAACGGTGGTATTTTGGCAGGAACATCAAAGACAATAATTAATCATATTAAACAAAATATACCCCGGCACTTTATATCAATCACAAATGCACTTGTACATGAAGGAAGTGAAAATTTTAACACATATATTGATAATGCATATAATGAATTACAAGATATTTCCTTTGACAGTGCTGTACTGGAAAAAAGCAAAGGCACTTATGCAGTTAAGGCTTTCTTTGACTGGGATGATATAGGTAGTATAGATACATTATCTGAAACCCTTAAAAAAGATAAGAACAGTAACTCTTGTAAGGGCGATTGCATAGCTTTGCAAACTACTAATACTGTAATATATGCGGAAGGAATTCTTATTGCGGTAATAGGGCTGGATAATATGATAGTTGCAGGTACAAATGAGGCTGTGGTTGTTTGTCCAAGAGGAAGAGCACAGGAAGTTAAAGGCCTGGTGGAAATACTTAAAAAGAATGGATATGAAAAATTCTTGTAATAGCCTGGTATGTGGAGGTTTTGTAAATTGAAGCAGGATAAATTCTTACTTATCAATACAACCGGAGATGGATTTTGGTACGACATGCACCACACTCTTTCCAATCTTTTGCTTGCAGAAATGACACAAAGGATTCCTGTTATTTATTGGGGAAGCAGGAGCATGTACAGCACCGATGAAACCTCAAATGCTTTTGAGCAATACTTTTTCCCGGTATCCAAATATGGCATGGATAGATTAATTGAAAATATCGGCCATAATGGGGATATAGAAATATCGAACAGGTGTACGGATATAGATAGTATTATATGTCGTATGGATGAGACATGTCCATATTTTGGATTAAATTCTCTTGAAATTTATAGACTTATGCTCAAAAAATACATACGGCTTCGGCATGAAGTTGAAAAAGAAATAAATACTTTTTATGACACACATATGGCTGGTAAAACTTTAGTTGCCGTACATATAAGAGGAAGTGACAAGATATTAGAAGTAAGTCATTTACATGAACTGAACAAACTCTATCCGGCGAAAATAAGCAATTATTTGAAAGAAAGGCCGGATGCCCACATTTTTCTCATGACTGACTGCAAAGACATATTAGCTGAATATAAAAAAGCATACGGCGATAGGGTAATCAATACCGATTGCAAAAGGGTCTTGAAAAATGGAGGGGGAGTTCACTTTCAAGAATATGAAAACAACAAGCTTAAAGGTATCGAAATAATAAAAGATACTTGGCTTGCGGCTAAATGTGACTATTTCATAGGGAATGGGTTCTCAAATGTATCCAGGGCTGTATGTGAGCTTAAAGATTGGCCGGACAATGATGTAACCCTGCTTTTCTGACTTAGCCTTAATCATGTATAAATGGGAATTTCGGAGGTTGGTATATGGAAAATGAGAGACTTATTGAACTGTACAAAATCATGCAGACTATACGCAGTGTGGAACGCAAAATCGAAGGTGAATATAAAAATGACGAAATGAAAACGCCCATCCATCTGTCTATAGGGCAGGAAGCAATTGCGGCAGGGGTTTGTATAAATCTCCGCAAGGAGGATTACCTTTTTGGAACCCATAGGAGTCATGCACAGTACATTGCTAAAGGAGGAGATATAAAACAAATGATAGCGGAGCTATATTTGCGTAAGACAGGCTGTACCTCAGGGAGAGGAGGCTCCATGCATCTGATGGCCCCGGACAGAGGAATATTTGGTTCCACTGCTATAGTAGGAGGCAGCTTGCCCCTTGGAACGGGAACTGCGCTTGCTTCCAAGATTCAAAAAAATGACAGGGTTACTGCTGTTTTTTTCGGAGATGGAGCGGCAGACGAAGGCACTTTTCATGAAAGCCTGAATTTTGCGTCTCTTAAAAAACTCCCGGTAGTTTACGTTTGTGAGAATAATTTCTATGCTATAAACTCACATCAATCAGAACGGCAGTCAGGCGATAATATATACAAAATAGCTGAAGGATATGGAATACCGGCATACCAGATTGACGGGAATGATGTGCTTAAAGTCTCGGCATATGCAGAAAAGGCTGTAGAAAGGTGCAGGAGAGGTGAAGGACCTACTGTACTGGAGTGTGTAAGCTACAGGTGGAAGGGCCACATTGGAACGATTGATGATCTTGGAGTGGGATACAGACCTCAGGAGGAACATGACTATTGGGTTTCAAAGTGTCCTATAAAATGGTATAAAGACTATCTTGAAAGCAGAGGTATACTTAACGAGCAGTTAGAAAAATCCATTGATGAAGAAATTGATAAGGTGGTAAAGGATGCCTTTGAATTCGCAGTAAATTCACCTAAACCCCAGCCTGAGGAACTTCTTGATTTTGTTTATGCTGACTAAATTGAATATGGGTTAAAACTTGATAGGAGGTATTTTTAAATGCCCTGGACTACAATTGATGTTGAAAAACAAGATAAATTTGTAATAACAGATGACTCAGAAAATGCCAGAATGATTTCATATAAAGATGCTTTGTACGAGGCTTTGGATCAGTCTCTTGCAAAGGATCCAAGGGTTTTTATAATGGGAGAGGGTGTTGATGATCCCGGAGGGGTCTTTGGAACTACAAAAGGCTTACACGAAAAGTATGGCCGTGACAGAGTTTTTGACACCCCCATTGCAGAGAACTCCCTGACAGGAATAGCAGCAGGGGCTGCTATGGCAGGATTAAGACCTGTTTTTGTTCATAGCAGAATGGATTTTTTACTGCTATCACTGGATCAACTGGTAAACCATGCAGCAAAATGGAGTTATATGACAGGTGGAAAGGTAAGTGTGCCTTTAGTAGTGAGAACTGTGAGTGCAAGGGGATGGGGATCGGGAGCTCAGCACTCACAATGTTTACAGGGTATGCTTATGAATGCTCCCGGACTGAAAATAGCTGCTCCTGCCACACCTTATGATGCCAAGGGGTTATTGGTTTCAAGTATTATAGACAATAATCCTGTACTGTTTGTTGAGCACAGGTGGTTATATAAAACAATAGGTAATGTTCCTGATACACTGTATTCTATACCCTTTGGAAAGGGTGTTGTAAGAAAAAAAGGAAAAGATGTTACTATTGTTGCGGTATCCTATATGCTGGTTGAAGCACTAAAGGCGGCCGAAAAGCTTGAGGCTCAAAACATATCGGCAGAAGTAATAGATTTAAGGACAATAAAACCCATAGACGAGGATATTATTATTGAATCCCTTACAAAAACCGGAAGACTGATAATAACAGATACAGGGTGGAAGACAGGCGGTGTTGCTGCTGAAATAGCAGCCATTGTTGCCGAAAAAGCTGTTCATTTACTCAAAAAGCCTGTTGTCAGAGTGTGCTGTCCTGATATACCCACTCCGGCAGGAGATTTGCAGGAAAAAGCCTTTTATCCTGATTCTGAAACTATATGTGATAAGGTTGCTGAATTAATGAAATAATGGAAGGGGGCCTCCTTTTGGATAAATATATAAAAGAAGATTGCATGGAGTATTTAAAAAAAATAGACTTGTCTCCTCTTTATAATAAAACAGTTTTGATTACGGGTGCAAACGGACTCATTGGAACTTATATCATATATATGCTTCATCTTGCCAACATATTGAACGGCGGTGGGATTAAAATTCATGCTGTCAGCAGAAGCAAACCTTGCGAGGCACTTGCTGATATTTTTGAACAAAACTACAGGTTTGATTCCGAAGATTTAACTAACATGGATTTCGACAAGCTCAAGGATAAAGCCGATTATATAGTACACGGTGCAACCTATGCACAGCCCGGTAAATTCCTACGAAACTATATGGATACAATCCACTTAAATACAATAGTAACTGAAAGGTTGCTTCAAAAAGCCAAAAAGGACAGTGCGGTTATATTATTTCTGAGCTCCTCTGAAATCTACGGGGAGCCGGATATTGATAATATACCTACACCGGAGAGCTACCCGGGTTTTTGTTCTCCGGTAAATGTAAGAGCTGTATATTCGGAGTCCAAAAGGATGGGTGAAACTATGTGCTTTGCATATAGACACTATGAGGGAGTAAGTGCTAAAGTAGCCAGAATATCCATGACCTACGGACCGGGAGTCAAGGGAGACGATGAACGCGTCCTTGGTCAGTTCATAAGACGGGCATTGGAACAAAAAAAGATTTCTATGGTGGATGACGGAAGCAAAATCAGGACCTTTTGCTACATAGCAGACTGTGCCATAATGCTTCTTTATATAATTGCATATGGAAGAGACTTTGTATATAACGTTGGAGGCCGTGACAGTATCAGTATAAAGACACTTGCACAAGAAGTGTGCTCTGTTACCGGAAGTATCCTTACATTTGATAACTCAGAGAAAAAACAGGCTATTGAAGAAATAAAGGTTTCTCCTGACAAGGTTCAACTTGATATAAGTAAGATTTGTTCCGAGTTTGGGTTTACACACTTTAAGCCATTAAGGGAAGGGCTTGAAAGAACTGTTGAATGGAATAAAGATAAATGGAATTTGCAAAGCAAATAAATGAATGATATATTATATGTAATTTATTTGAATAAATGGTAATTAATACACGGCATACCGGGGCTGGAGGGTAACAGACT
Source organism: Bacillota bacterium (assembly GCA_023436485.1). Classification (GTDB taxonomy): domain Bacteria; phylum Bacillota; class Clostridia; order Acetivibrionales; family DSM-1351; genus Ruminiclostridium. The sequence goes on from JAEZIU010000169.1 coordinate 24,939, forward strand.
AAAGATGAATACAATACCTATTAATATTGCAGTTATAGATGACGGAGTTAATGAGAAGCTCTACCAAACGGGCATGCTTGCACACAATATGGAAATAACTCATGATTTAACAGTTTGTAACAGGGGGAGTTATGACCCTTTTTTGCCATCACATGGTACAACCTGTGCTGCAATAATAAAAAAGTATTCTCCTGAAGCTGTTATAAGTAGTATAAAAATATTGGATTCGAGCTCAAGAACAGGAATGAAAGCACAGCTTATCCGTGCACTGCAATGGTGTGCTGATAACAGTATACGTATTGTAAATTTGAGTCTGGGTACAATAGATTACAGAGATTTTAATGACGTAAAGGAAGCAGTAGATTATGCATTTGAGAAAAATGTAATAATAATTGCCGCATGCAACAATCGCAATATTTTTACATGTCCAGCCTCTTTTGAAAAGGTAATAGGCGTAAGGTATGGATTTACAGAAGTATTAAAAGAGGGCGAGTTCACATTCAATTTTGATTGCATGGACGGGATAAATATAGCTGCGTGTGCAAAACACAACTTGAAAAAGTATGATGGAACGGAAAAAACAACAACTGAATGTAACAGCTATGCAGCACCAATGGTTACCGCTTATGCATATAATATTTTGAGAAATAATCCTAATATAAGTTTTGATGAAATTATAGAAAAATTACAGCAAGGGGCTAACAAAAAGAACGACACGGATTGTATCCAAGCCTTTAGAAATCCTAAAGAGCCGGATATACCTATTATTTTAGTTAACAATAATAGTATAGATGATTTTGAAGAAGGGCTGACCGGCAAATTTAGGAGTGACGGTTTTAATGCCTTATGTGTATATGAGAACATAAAAGAGCCTGATATTTGTAACGGGTACATAAATATAAGACATTTCTCCCATCAACAATTACCCTCCTTAAATAAAAGTATCTTTAACATATGTAATATATTTGTCCCTGATATATTACTTCTTTCATGTAATAATCAGAAAAGTGACGTTATGTTAATGAAGAAAATAATGGAGTTGGACTCCGACATTGAAATATGTGTGAATAATACTTTAGATGTAGAGGTAAATAGTTCCTATGGGATTCGTGTTTTCAATCGTTTCGAAAATAATCAATTAGAAAACTTGTATTCTTACATACTGGAGTTGTTTGAAAAAGAAGAGGAGTAGTAGTTAATAAGCAGGACACATCATATAACTGTTAACAAACCCAAGGGGAATTTAATTTGCCCAAGGGTTTTTATTTTTATAATCACATATCGGTATAGGCTTACATAAAATAACATGAAATGCATTTATATTGAGGTGATAATAAAAATGTCAAATGACAGATTCCTGCTTATAAAAGGCTGGAGCTATATTCTTTGGGGGGATATAGATCATGTGCTTGGTCAACTTCTTGTAGCTGAACTCACCAACAGGATTCCGGTTGTGTACTGGCCTACACATTGTCTGCACAATGGCTATATCTTTACCAACGGCTTTGAACTATATTTTGAACCTGTTTCCAATTATACTATCTTTGATGTAGCAAAGCCTGAGTACACATATTACCCGCCAATTTGGGATTATGAAAACCTATTTGTTGAAGACCAGACTAAGGATACGTGGGTTTACAGAAATATCGGTGACTTACTTAGTAGCGAGGCAAATGTAGTAGTAGCCGATGTTTATTTTAATATACATGAGTTAATTCCTTTTGTAAAAAGTAATCACCCCACATATGGAATGAGTGCCGAACAGTCATATCGATATCTGTTCAGTAAATATATAAAGTTGAAATCAGACATAAATACGGAAGTTCAGGGTTTTTATAATTCATGGCTTAAAGACAATCATCCTATCCTTGCAGTTCATGTACGAAGGGTTGAAAAGGATATGGTGTTTGATACCAGAGATTCTAAGAAAAACGGAAACCAGTATTGGAATAAAATATATAGAAAATATAAACAGAAACCTGAAAAAAAGGGAAAGAAGTTGTATAAGCTGTTTACAAAGGGTAAGTTTAAGGAGCCCAACAAAGGCTATCATAAGGAAATAAAAAAATATATAGATAAGTACAATATAAAGAAGATATTCCTACTTACGGATTGCGAAGATACGCTGAAGGAGTATAAGAACATATATGGCTCTATGCTTGTATATACAAATTGTAAAAGGATTAAAAACGAAGAGCCTGCGTATCATATGGAAAACCCCATGGTGGTTAGGCGCAGAGGTATGGAAATTATAAAAGATGCATATATTGCTGCAAAATGTGACTTTTTCATAGGAAATGACTTTTCAAATGTATCCCACGGTATTACACGTATAAAGGATTGGGCAGATAAAAACGTAAAAATGATGTACTGGATATTTAAAAAGAGAAAGTACCCTGTAAATGTAATGCTTGTTGTAAAAAGCGATAAACCTAATATTTTTACTCGTACAGCACAAAGGGTTAAAAAGTTTTTTAGTAAGTTTAAAAAGAATAAGGAGAACAGAGGTGAGATGAATGCCAAATGACAGGTTTTTGCTTATAAAGTCATGGGGATGCGGCTTCTGGTCGGATGTGGATCACGTAATGGGTCAGCTACTGGCAGCTGAACTTACTGACAGAATTCCTGTTATATATTGGGGGCCAAATAGCCTGTACGCAGAATCATTTAAAACAAATGCCTTCGATCTCTACTTTGAACCGGTCTCCAATTATACTATAAACGATGTAATAAAATATAATTTTACTTATTTCCCTCCGGTATGGAATTATGACAATGTAATGATTGAAGATTTGGATAAGGTAACTTGGACATACCGGAATCTGGGTGAAATGATGAATAGTGATGCAAACGTACTGGTCAGTGATGTTCACTATTTTATAAGGCCGTTAATCAATTTTATAACAAAGAATCATTGGGCATACGGGATGACTGCACACCAAATTTACAGGACACTATTTGATAAATATCTGAAGCTAAAGCCAGATATTGAACAGGAGATTCAAGAATTTTACAATGAAAAACTCAAGGATAAGGGGCTAACCCTGTCTGTCCACATTAGAGGCGGGGATAAAGTAAGAGAAGTTGAAAACCTTGGACGCTTGAACAAGCGATACTATAAGGAAATAGAAAACTTCAGTGCCAGATATGATATAGGTAAAATATTACTTTTAACGGATTGTGAAGACATTTTGAAGGAATTCTTGAGACTGTATGGAGATAAAGTAGTTTATACAGATTGCAGAAGAGGAGCATTAAGTGCAACTGAGGATGCACCGCATCTGCAGGACTATTCAGCAAAAAGACGTAAGGGTATAGAAATTATAAAAGACACCTATCTTGGAGCTAAATGTGATTTCTTTATCGGAAACGGTTATTCCAATGTTTCATATACAATAAAAAGGCTCAAGGATTGGCCGGAACCGAACATAATTCTTTTTTATAGAAACTTAAAAAATGAGAAAAAACTAGCAGAAAAGAGAGTAAAGGAAGAGGGTAACAGAAGGCTGCTGGAAAGTAAAAATCACAGGTTGGAGTACCCGGAATTTTATGGAGGTGTTAACACATATGTCGAATAGTAGATTTCTTCTAATAAAGTCACTGGGAGGCAGCATATGGAGTGATGTGGACCATGTGATATGTCAGATATTTGCCGCTGAACTGACAAACCGGATTCCGGTAGTATATTGGGGAATGGAAAGCCTCTATAGCGAATCCGTTGATACAAATTCATTCGAATCATTTTTTCAGCCTATTTCCCAATATACCTTCCACGATGTAGTACGCCCGGAGTATTCATACTATCCCAGAGTATGGAAGTTTGAGAATGTTCTGGCTGAAGATACAGATAGATTTAAGATGGAAAATAGGGAACTAAGCGGTGTGATGAGAAGTGAAGCCAACGTAGTTGTAAGTGATACTTATTATCCTTTAAGAGCACTTTTGCCATATGTGAGAAGTGGTCATTGGTCATATGGGAAAACCCCCCATCAGATATACAGATACATGTTTGACAATTATATAAAGCTACAGCCAAAAATTCAAAAAGAAGTTCAAAAATTTTTAAATACAAATCCGGATTTCAGAGATGAAAGGCCTATTTTAGGGGTGCATGTAAGAGAGAAGGCAATAGTGAACGAGGTGGCTCAATTATATGACTTGAATGAGTTTTACAAGCCGAACATATGGCAGTTTATTGTAAAGTACAACACAAGGCACTTGTTTTTAATAACTGACTCAAATACTGTTTTTAAGCAATATAAAAAGTTGTATAACAAAAATGATATGTTGATATATACCGATAGTAAGAAGGTACAACTAAAAGAGCGGATTCCTACTGCCCTTCTCAACTATCCAAACAAAAGACACAAGGGTGTAGAACTTGTAAAGGACACTATTGAAATAATTAAAGATACTTATATAGCATCAAAATGTGATTTCTTTATTGGAAATGGGTATTCAAGTCTTTCAAACACAGTATTAAGGTTAAGGGACTGGCCCGAATCAAATATTAAGCTTTTATATTGATAAAAGGGTGTAAAGGCTAACGGGTGGTGTATTTCCGAATGGATCAAAAAGAAAATATGTATATGGGGCTTATAAGAAGCAGATGCCCTCAGATTAATATAACAAAAGTGGAATACTTGATAAATGAGGGTAGACATAATGACGTAATTATTGTAAATGATACTTATATTTTCAAATTTTCCAGATACGACTGGAGTGTTGTGTTTTTGGAAAACGAGGGCAAGGTTACTAATTTCATTCGTAATAGCGTAGAACCCATCGTCCCTGCGCACGAACCCTTTGGAAGAGAAATGGTAAAATATAATCTAATCAAAGGGAAACCCATTAACAGGAATTTACTGCTTCAAATGAATGGCAAATCCCAGGAAAACTTGGCTCAGCAGATAGGCAGTTTTATTAAAACACTTCATGCCATACCTGCGGAAGAGGCTGAAATTACGGGAATCGGCGGATTTCAAGGTACTGTAGCACCAAATGGATGGACGCAACTTATTGATGAAATATACAGAAAAGTGTTTCCATACTGTCCCGGTTACACCAAGGAATATATAAAGCAGGTGTTCAAACCTGTTGAGAATGATGATGATTTTTTATCCTACGAACCCACTCTTATACATGGAGACCTTTCTGCTTGTCACCTGCTTATAGACAGTAGATTAAAGAAATTAACCGGTGTAATAGGTTTCGGGCTTTCGGGGCTGGGTGATCCTGCCTATGATGTGGGAATACTTCTTGATAATCTTGGCGAAACTTTTCTAAAACGTGTAGCAAGGTATTATCCCGAAATGGAGAATTTGATTGACAGGGCAAGATTTTATGCTACTGTGAATGATATTCTTTGGGTTAAGGATATTGCAGATATGATTATAACCAGAGACTTTACCAACTTCAGGTTCAATATCAAGGAGAGGGATATAATGCCGATAGGTTACAGATGGTAAAAGTTATATTCTCGGCATATGGTTATTCAAATAAGAATATATTCCTATTAGGGGAATATATTATGTTGAGAGTAATTTTAGGAGATGAGCGATATGTATTACACTCCCGAAGATTTTAAATGCCTTTGCATAAAAAAATCCCTGGTTAATGGATATTGCAGGAAACAGGTTGATGCGATCCTTGCCCAAGTGGGTGAGGACTACATAAGTATGGCTAGAGAAACCGTGGAAATGAAAAGCAAAATAGATTTACTCAATGAAAACATACAACACTATAAAATACTTGAAGAATCCTTACAACATTCAATTATAGTTGCACAGCATGCAAGTGAACAAATAAAAACAAATGCATGTGAGAAAGCAAAGAATATAACCGATGAAGCAGAGGTAAGTGCTCAAAAGATTATTGAGGTTGCCAATTTGGAAATCGTAAAGGCAAGAGGAAAGCTAGATGAAATTAAGGGTCAGTTGTACTCATTTAAAACAAAGTCTGAGGCATTGATAAGTGCCCAACTTGACGTATTAAAGCAATTATTCAATGAAGAAAATAATGAGTAGGATAAAAACCGAGGCAGTCTCAATTGATACTGCCTCGGTTTTTATATAAATTTACGTTAACTTGTTCAATTATATAATAACATTTTTAAGATAGTATTCATACTCCCGGCGAAGACCTTCTTCAATGTCAATCTGGGGCCTCCAACCAGTCTTATGTATCTTAGTGTTATCCAGTACACGCCGTGGTGTACCATCGGGTTTGGTAGTATCAAAAACAAGTTCTCCATTGTATTCTGTTACTCGCTTTATTGTTTCGGCGAGATCACGGATACTGATTTCCTGGCCTGAGCCGATGTTAACGAATTCGTTTCCCTCATAATTCTGCATAAGATACAAGCATGCATCTGCCATGTCATCAACATACAGAAATTCTCTTAGAGGACTACCGGTTCCCCATAGTTCAACATATGGTTTGTTATTGATTTTAGCCTCATGGAACTTAATAATCATTGAAGGGATAACATGAGAATTGTTAATATCAAACCTGTCATTAACACCGTAGAGACTTGCAGGCATTGCAGAAATAAACCGTGTGCCATACTGCTTATTGTAAGACTGACACATTTTTATACCTGAGATTTTGGCAAGGGCATATGCTTCATTTGTAGGCTCAAGCTCGCCGGTTAACAAATATTCCTCCTTTATAGGCTGAGGACATAATTTAGGGTAGATACACGAACTTCCTAAAAACAGGAGCTTTTTAACATCGTTATTAAAAGAGCTTTTAATTATATTACATGCAATAAGCATATTTTCCATTATAAAGTCGGCGGGATAGGAGTTGTTTGCATGAATTCCGCCTACTTTTGCCGCTGCAAGGAAAACATAGTCCGGCTTTTCGTTCCTGAGAAAATGTTCAGTTGCCGTTTGGTCTGTCAAATCAAGTTCTTTGTGACTTTTAAAAAGAATATTTTCATATCCGTTCTTCTGTAGCCCCCTTACTATTGCGGAACCAACCATTCCGTTATGCCCGGCTACGTAGATTTTACTTTCCTTATTCATTATTTCATCTCCCCATATCAACACTAAATCTTTCTGCAACCATCCTTTAAATCGCTTTCAACCATCATTTTTACAAGTTCTTCAAAAGAGATTTTCTGCTCCCATTTTAGTTTACTTTTAGCTTTAGACGAATCACCCAGAAGTAAATCTACTTCCGTAGGCCGGAAGAACTTGCTGCTAATATTTATAAGCTCTTTTCCTGTATTACTGTCTACAGCTTTTTCTCGTTCACCGGAGCCTTGCCATTCCAGAGTTATTCCTACATGTTGGAAGGCAAGATTACAGAATTCCCTTACAGTATGGGTCTCCCCTGTAGCTATGACATAGTCGTCAGGTTCACTCTGCTGAAGCATCAGCCACATTGCCTCTACATAATCACCTGCAAAACCCCAGTCTCTTTTTGCGTCTATGTTACCGAGATAAAGCTTATCTGCTTTTCCAGCCAATATGTCGGCTAAACCCTTGGTTATTTTGCGAGTTACGAAAGTTTCCCCTCTTCTGGGAGACTCATGATTAAACAGAATTCCATTGCAGGCAAAGAGGTCATATGCTTCCCGGTAGTTTAAAGTAATCCAGTAGGCATACATTTTAGATACTCCATACGGACTTCTCGGATAAAACGGCGTGGTTTCACTTTGGGGCGTTTCTTTTACCTTACCGAATAATTCACTGGAGGAAGCCTGATAGAATTTGATACGAGGATCAATTTCCCTGATGCTTTCCAAAAGCCTTACAGTCCCCAGTGCATCAACATCACCTGTGTATTCAGGGATATCAAATGATACTTTAACATGACTTTGAGCACCCAAATTGTAGACTTCATCAGGTTGTATTTTATAGATAAGTTTGCTGAGACTACCGGAGTCAGACAAATCTCCAAAGTGTAGGGAAATTTGCGAATTTTCTCCTGCTTTATCTTCAAGAAGATGGGATATTCTTTGAGTGTTCAGGCTGCTGCTTCTCCTGATAATCCCATGAACTTCGTAGCCTTTATCTAATAAAAACTCTGACAAATATGAGCCATCCTGGCCTGTTATACCTGTTATTAAAGCTTTTTTCATGTATACGCTCCTTTTTGCATGCATACAAATCGCTGTACGGATAGCATTCTGATAACATAATATGTTTGGAATTTTAGTTATGGTACACCAACTTATCAAAATATTTAATACCATTAAAAACGGTGCAGTACAAAATATCTATTTTAGTAGCCCGGAGTTATAATATATAGTAATTAATTAAGCAATAATATCTATGGAGGTTTTGGATGTACACCAGAAACGAGCAATTTATGCAAGAAGCAATTAAATATGCAAAAGAGGCATATGAAAGGGGCGAATCCCCTGTAGGAGCAATTATAGTAAAGGATGGAGAGATTATTGCCTGGGGCCGTAATCAAAAAGAAGAAAAGCTTGATGTTACATCCCATGCCGAAATAGAAGCTTTAAAAATGGCAGCAAAAGAGCTTGGAACTTGGAAACTGGAAGGTTGTGACATGTACGTTACTCTGGAGCCGTGTCCAATGTGTGCAGGAGCTATTATTCAATCAAGAATAAAAACACTTTATATAGGAGCAATGGACAAAAAGGCGGGTGCCGCAGGGTCAGTGGTAGATTTATTTAGAGTTCCGCAATTTAATCATAGGGTTGACGTAGTATATGGATTAATGTTCGAGGAATGTGGAAATATATTAACAGAATTTTTTAAGCAGCTAAGAAAATAATAAATAAGAACTTACATTAAAGGACGGGAACTTATGATAAATAAGGTAGAAATACAAAAGGAACAAGCTTTAAATGCTGTAAAGAACGGGGAATTTGACAAAAGTATAACAGCTTCAAAGGAAATAGTACTAATAATACTAACACAGGATTGGTGTCCTCAGTGGCAGGCGCTAAAAACATGGTTATACGAGAGTACTGATGTGAAAATGGATATTGATGTATATGAGTTAGAGTATAATACCACCGACTTTTTTGAAGAATTCAAAACCTTCAAGGAGGAACAACTGGGAAATTCAGAGATACCTTATTTAAGGTTCTACAGGAACGGAACCTTGATAGAGGAAACAAATTATATATCCAAGGATCGGTTTATGGAGATTGTAGGACAATAAATGAAGATTAATGTAAATTGTGCTAAACTATCCTTATTGAAATGTATCATCCTTGTTACGAGGATGATACATTCCCGGATTTTATATACTTGAATTAATATTTGTACAGGAGGCGTTCTATTTGACAAAAACAGATTGTAATTATTTCAGTAATCCTATATTGCCGGGGTTTTATCCTGATCCGTCAATATGTCGCGTAAACAATGACTATTATCTTGTTACATCGAGTTTTACATATTTCCCGGGACTGCCGATTTTCCACAGCAAGGATTTAGTAAACTGGAAGCAGATAGGGCATGCTCTGGACAGGACAACTCAACTTGATTTGGATGGACTTGAACAATCTCAAGGAATATATGCACCAACCATCAGGTACAATAATGGTACATTTTATATTGCATGTACCAACGTAGGTAAGAAGGAAAATTTCATAATAACAGCGGAAAAACCGGAAGGACCGTGGTCAGAACCATACTGGCTGGAAGATGCACCTGGCATAGACCCGTCACTTTTCTTTGATGATGACGGAAAGGTATATTTTATAGGTACATATGATGCACCTGACGGAACCTACTATGGGGACAATGAAATCTGGATGAGGGAACTTGACCCTGAAAAAATGGAGTTGACAGGCCCAAGATACGGGCTGTGGAGAGGTGCGGTGAAAAATGCCGTATGGCCTGAAGGACCACATATCTATAAAATTAACGGATACTACTATTTAATGATAGCCGAGGGTGGAACAGATTATCATCATTCGGTTACAATTGCCAGAAGCAAAAGTATAACAGGGCCTTATGAGGGTTCCAGAGGGAATCCTATCCTTACTCATAGGCATTTGGGTAGAAAATATCCTATTGCAAATGTAGGCCATGCCGACCTTGTTGAAACCCAAAACGGTGAGTGGTGGATGGTAGCACTAGCATCAAGGCCGTATGGCGGATACTACAGAAACCTTGGCCGTGAAACATTTCTTATTCCCGTTATATGGGAAGATGGTTGGCCTGTAGTAAGTCCCTTGACCGGGAAAGTCGAATTTTCATATGAACGGCCAAAGCTTTCCCCTGATGAACCAATTGAAGTCAATGTATGTGATGACTTTGACAATGAAAAGCTTGGCTTTGAATGGAATTTTGTACGTACTCCAAGAGAAAACTTTTACAGCCTCACCGAAAGACCGGGATATTTAAGGTTAAAGCTGAGACCTGCAAAAATCACTGAGCAAAAGAACCCCAGCTATATTGGCAGACGTCAGCAGCATATCAATTTCCGGGCCAAAGCAATAATGGAGTTCTCACCTGAGAATGAAAATGAAGCGGCAGGCATACTAGTAATACAAAATAACAATTATCACATGAGGTTTGAAAGTACCCGATTAGGAGAGAAGAATATAGTAAGGCTGGTTGTATGTAATGACGGAAAGGAAAGCATCATTGCTCAAAAGGAAATTACCAACAAACGTATTCATATGGCGGTTCAGGCATACGGGCAGGACTATAGCTTTTACTTTGGGGATGAAAATCAGCTTATGGAGCTGGCAGTCAATGTAGACGGAAGAATACTTAGTACTGATGTTGCAGGAGGATTTATTGGAACTTATGTTGGAATGTTTGCCAGCAGCAATGGTATTGCCAGTACAAATATGGCAGATTTTGATTTGTTTGAATATTCAGGATTATGAGCCACGATTCATCCAACAACATAAAACATTAAAAACTCAAGCTAAACTGGTCAGAAAACGTTAAATGCCTTATATTGACGCTCTATGAATATGATGCTATAATTATTTCTAAACCAAGACTTACAACTTTTGTAAGATTAATTAAAATATATAGCTTATGATGGAAAGCAAGATGTATTGATTTGTCAAAGAGAACCGGCGGTTGGTGGAAGTCGGTACAATAGATACATGGATAACTCATTCCGGAGGCCCGATACCCAAAGATTCAGCTTGATTAAGTATCGGCGTTGGCAACGATATAGCTGTAGAGCACGGACGCGCGTCCGATTGCTCACTGAGGATGCAGTTTAGAAACTGCATTAAATCAGGGTGGTACCACGGCGGAATTATCCCCTCGTCCCTGCGTAATAGCAGAGATGAGGGGTTTTTTATAACTAATCTGAGTATGGAACTATAGTAAAAGGAGGATTGCCATTGAAAATAACAGGAGCTCAAGCATTGGTAAAGGCACTTGAGTTGGAGAACATAACTACGATTTTCGGATACCCCGGTGCGGCAATCTGTCCATTTTATGATGCATTACTGGATTCAGATATCAATCACATACTTACAAGAAACGAGCAGGGAGCGGCACATGCTGCCAGCGGATATTCAAGAGTTACCGGAAAAACAGGCGTGTGTGTAGCTACCTCAGGGCCCGGTGCAACAAACCTTATAACAGGGATTGCAACTGCGTATTCGGATTCAATTCCCATGGTAGCTATTACAGGGCAGGTATCACTTGATCTGATAGGCAGAGATGTGTTTCAGGAGGCAGACATTACAGGTGCTACAGAACCTTTCTGCAAGCATAACTACCTGGTGAAGAATGTTAAAGATTTACCCAGAATAGTTAAAGAGGCTTTTCATATAGCTTCTACCGGCAGACCCGGACCGGTACTGATAGATGTACCGGTAGACATACAGACAGCTACACTCGATTTCAGATATCCCCGTGAGGTAGATATTAGGGGATATAAGCCAAATTATAAAGGTCACCCCCAGCAGATAAAAAAGATTGCAGAAGCCGTTTCAAATTCCCAAAGGCCTGTAATATGTGCGGGCGGGGGAGTTATCTCTGCAAAAGCTTCAGAAATAATGACAAGGCTTGCAGAGAAATATCAAATACCTGTAGTGACAACGTTAATGGGAATTGGAGCAATACCTGTAGGCAATCCTTTGAATTTCGGAATGTTGGGTTCCCATGGAGTGTATGCAGCCAACTATGCGGTGCATAACACTGACCTCCTAATAATAATCGGGGCAAGGGTAGGAGATCGTGCATTGGGGACTGCTGGCAAGATAGCTGAAAAGGCTAAAATAATTCATATTGACATTGACCCCGCCGAGATAGGGAAAAATGTAAGCACTACTATACCCGTGGTAGGAGATGCCGGATTGGTTCTTGAGGACTTATATAAGTCCATTCAAACCTGTAATACTTCACAGTGGCTTGACAGCCTGAGACAGGCTGTTAACAAAAATAAAGGCGAAGATGCAGGTCAAAGCAGCTATGTTAATCCAAAGAAGCTTATATCAGAACTTTCAAAGAGACTGGATGAAAACGCTATAGTAGTTACGGAAGTCGGACAGAACCAAATATGGACTGCCAACAATTTTATTGCGAGAACCCCGGGGACATTTATTACCTCTGGCGGATTGGGAACTATGGGCTACGGACTTCCGGCGGGTGTTGGAGCCAAGGTAGGCAGACCTGACAGTACGGTAGTAGTTATAGGCGGTGACGGAAGTTTTCAGATGTCTATGCCCGAGCTTGGAACCATAAAGCAGAACAGGTTAGGGGTAAAAATTATTATACTCAATAATAACAGGCTTGGTATGGTTCGTGAAATACAGAAGAACAAATATAAAAAGAGATATTCTCAGGTATTTATGGATGATAATCCTGATTTCGTTAAAATAGCGGAAGCTTACGGATTTAAATCTGAAAAAATAACCTGTAATTCGCAGATAGATGGTGCACTGGACAGATTTCTTGCTGATGACGGGGTATATCTGCTGGAATGTAGTATTGATCCTGAAGAAGAGACGGTTTAGGCAAAGGGGGGATTGAAAATGGCAAAGCACACACTTTCCGTATTGGTTGAAAACCGCTCCGGGGTGTTATCCAGAGTAGCAGGACTATTCAGTAGGAGGGGTTTCAATATTGAAAGCCTAGCAGTTGGAGTAACCGAAAATCCTGAAGTATCAAGAATGACTATTGTAGTTGACGGAGACGAATACACTGTTGAACAGGTAAGCAAGCAGCTTAATAAGTTAATTGACATAATCAAAATTAGAGCGTTGGAAAACTCGGAATCCGTCAGCCGTGAGCTTGCGTTGATAAAAGTTAATGCAACATCCTCTACAAGGTCAGAAATAGTACAGATAGTTGAAATATTCAGAGCAAAAATTGTAGATGTATCAAAGAATACATTGACAGTTGAAATATCAGGTGCCAGTGACAAAGTGGGGGCCCTTGAGGATATGCTAAGACAGTTTGGAATAAAGGAAATTGTAAGAACAGGTACGATTGCTATTGAAAGAGGTAACAAGTACATTAAGGCAGGAAGTATGGAAGACTAAGAAACAACATAAAAAATAGGAGGCTTAAGAATATGGCAAAAATGTATTATGACAGCGATTGCAATTTGAAACTACTGGAGGGAAAAACAGTAGCGGTTATAGGATACGGAAGTCAGGGGCATGCACATGCACAAAACCTAAAAGACAGTGGAGTTAACGTTATAGTAGGACTTACTCCATCATCAGCAAGAAGAAAGCAGGTTGAGGCAGACGGTTTGAAGGTATATAATACCGCAGAAGCAGCGAAAATGGCTGATATTATAATGATACTCATTCCTGATGAAAAACAGGCTGCAATGTATGAAGAAAGTATAGCACCAAACCTTGAAGCAGGCAACATTCTTATGTTTGCTCATGGTTTTAATATAAACTTCAAGCAGATAATTGCTCCGGCAGATGTAGATGTAATAATGGTTGCACCAAAAGGCCCCGGCCACACAGTAAGAAGCCAATACAAGGAAGGAAGAGGAGTTCCTGCATTGATTGCTGTTGAGAAGGATGAATCCGGAAAAGCCAAGGAGTATGCTTTGGCATATGCCTCAGGAATTGGAGCAGGAAGAGCCGGAATACTTGAAACAACCTTCAGAGAAGAGACAGAAACAGATTTGTTCGGCGAACAGGCTGTACTTTGCGGTGGTGTTACAGAATTGATGAAGGCCGGATTTGAAACATTGGTAGCAGCAGGCTATCAACCTGAAATAGCATATTTTGAGTGTATACACGAAATGAAGCTGATTGTAGACCTTATCAATCAGGGCGGTTTCGGTGAAATGAGATATTCCATAAGTGACACCGCGGAATACGGTGATTATGTTACAGGAAAGAGAATAATCACAGACGAAACCAGAAAAGAAATGAAAAAGGTGCTTAAAGAAATTCAGGACGGCAAGTTTGCTGCCAACTGGATAATGGAAAACAAAGCAGCAGGAAGAGCAAACTTTATAGCAATGAGAAGAAACGAAACAGAACACCAGTTGGAGACAGTAGGAGCAGAGCTTAGAAAAATGATGAGCTGGTTAAAAAAGTAAAAATTACTATATAAAAAGAATATGTTTGATGAATTAGTATAGCTTTCATAAGCTTTACTAATTCACAAACAATTGTTAATTAATTTATTTTATTTTAGATATTTATGAATATGAGAATGTAAGGGGGAATTAATATGGCCAGAACGATTAAGATATTCGATACCACATTAAGGGATGGAGAGCAAACACCCGGTGTTAACCTTAATCTCCAGGAGAAAATGGAAATAGCGAAGCAACTGGTGAGGCTAGGTGTAGACGTTATTGAGGGCGGTTTTGCCATTGCCTCCCCCGGTGACTTTGAATCAATAATGACACTTTCCAGGAACCTGAAAGGGGTTACAATAGCAAGCCTGTGCCGTGCCGTAGAAAAAGATATAGACAGGGCTTGGGAGGCAGTTCAGCATGCCGAAAGCCCCAGAATACACACATTTATTGCTACTTCGGATATCCATATGAAATATAAGCTGAAAATGACGGAGGAAGAAGTGCTTGAAAGAGCTGTAGCCATGGTAAAACATGCGAAAGGCTATTGTTCCAATGTAGAATTTTCAGCGGAAGATGCCAGCAGAACTCGCGAGGAATTTCTGTATCGCATAGTGGAAGCTGTTATCAATGCAGGAGCTACAACCGTAAATATTCCCGATACGGTGGGATATTCAACGCCACAGGAATTCGGAAGACTTATAAGGAATATAAGAAATAACGTACCCAATATTGACAAGGCAGATATAAGCGTTCACTGCCATAATGACCTGGGTCTTGCCGTCGCTAATTCACTGGCAGCTGTTGAAAACGGTGCTGTGCAGGTTGAGTGTACAATTAATGGCCTTGGGGAAAGAGCCGGAAATGCTGCAATAGAAGAAATAATAATGGGTATAAATACAAGAAAAGATTACTATGATATAACACATAAGATTGATACAACCCAGATATACAGGGCAAGCAGGCTTGTCTCCAGCCTTACAGGTGTGAATGTACAACCCAATAAGGCAATTGTGGGAGCAAACGCTTTTGCACATGAATCAGGAATTCATCAGCATGGTGTGCTTTCCGAAAAGACCACTTACGAGATTATGACTCCAGAATCAGTAGGAATGGGTCAGAACAGAATGGTTCTGGGCAAGCTTTCAGGGCATCATGCTTTTGAAGAAAGATTGAGAGAGATGGGCTACTCCCTGCCTGATGAAGAAGTAAAGACTGCTTTTGCAAAATTTAAAGATCTGGCTGACAAGAAAAAGGTAGTCACTGACAAGGACATAGAAGCACTTGTTGATGAAAACATTGCGGTTCCGGAAATCTTCGTAATAGACAGTTTCCAGATAAACAGCGGAAACAAAATGATATCAACCTCAACAGTCAGTATTAGAAAAGATGAGGAAGTCATAACTGAAGCTGCAACGGGAGATGGCCCTGTAGATGCTGCCTTTAATGCAATAGAGCGTGCTACCGGGGTTAATGCGGAGCTGGTTCATTATAGAATTAAAGCCGTTACGGAAGGTAAGGATGCCCTTGGTGAGGTAACCGTAAAAATATCGACCAATAACAGCGTATTTATGGGCAAAGGTGTCAGTACCGACATCATTGAGGCTAGTGTAAAGGCCTACCTGAATGCAATAAACAGATCAATAAGTGAAATTGGAGAAAGCATAATTAACCAGTAAGGGGAGCTTGATAAAAAAAGCAGCCCCTTTATGGGCTGCTTTTTCAGCATATAGGAAATTTATAAGAAAGGAGAAATTATATGGAGAATAACAAAATAATCATGTATGATTCAACTCTGAGAGATGGGGCTCAGGCACTGGGAATATCATTTACCGTTGAGGATAAACTGAAAATCGTTTCAAAGCTTGATGAGCTGGGCATTGACTACATCGAAGCCGGTAATCCCGGCTCTAATCCGAAAGATCTGGAGTTTTTTGAAAGAGTATTAAAAATGAAATTGAGGACTTCTAAAATAATAGCTTTTGGATCAACCAGAAGGGCAAATATAAAAGCCGAAGATGATGTGAATATACAATCGCTTTTATGTGCAGGTACCGAAGCCATAGCCGTGTTTGGGAAGTCCTGGGATTTTCAGGTTACCGATATATTAAAAACTACTCTTGATGAAAATCTTAATATGATATATGATACCGTCAAATTTTTAAAGCAAAAAGGAAAGACTGTTGTTTACGATGCGGAACATTTTTTTGACGGTTATGATGCAAACCCGGAATATGCAATCGAAACCCTGAAAAGAGCGTGTAATGCAGGAGCGGATACCATATGCCTTTGTGATACCAAGGGAGGAGGACTGCCTTCCCACATAGCAAGAATTACAAAAAATGTCAGGGGAGCAGTTGATTGTGCAATCGGAATTCACTGTCATAATGATAACGGAATGGCCGTAGCAGGGTCTATTTCAGCGGTAGAGGCTGGTGCAGTACAAATACAGGGAACAATTAACGGCTTTGGGGAAAGATGCGGGAATGCCAATCTTTGTACAATTATCCCAAACCTTCAGCTTAGAATGGGATATCAGTGCATACCAAGTGATAATATGGCTTATCTGACGCCTACAGCAAGGTTTGTAAGTGAGATTGCAAACATAATACATGACGAGAGGGCACCTTTCGTTGGAAACTGTGCGTTTGCACATAAAGCCGGAATGCATGCTGATGCGGTGAATAAGAACACTTCTGCCTACGAAATGATAAACCCGGAGGTTGTAGGAAATCAGAGAGTAATTCTTATGTCAGAAGTAGCGGGCAGAAGTGCCATTATGAACATCATAAACAAGATAGACAGTACTATAACCAAGGATTCCCAGGAAACCAAAAAGATAATTGAAAGATTGAAAGAGCTTGAGTATGAGGGCTATCAGTATGAAGGTGCGGAAAGTTCATTTGAACTTGTTATCAGGAAAATGCTTGGTAAGTATAAAACTTTCTTTGAATTAAAAGAATTTAAAGTTATAGTAAATGAGCCAACCATAAATAGTGTCAATTCATCTGCAATGATAAAAATTGTTGTAGGTGAGCAGACAGAGATAACTGCAGCAGAAGGTGACGGACCTGTAAATGCACTTGATAAGGCGTTAAGAAAAGCGCTGGAGAGGTTTTATCCTAAAATTTCGGAAATGAAGCTTACAGACTACAAGGTTAGGGTCCTTGATTCTAATTTTGCAACTGCTTCAAAGGTTAGGGTTCTGATAGAAACTACTGACGGACAGGAAGTGTGGACAACAGTCGGGGTATCCTCTGACATTATTGAAGCCAGTTGGCGTGCGTTGGTGGATTCAGTAGAGCACAAGCTAATGAAGTCAGATATTTAGAATAACAATTTTTACAAATATATATAAATGTCGGCTGTATTTTTTTTGGTTTACTGTATAATAGTATTAAAGATAAACTAATTATATAAGGGGATCAAATCATTGAAGCTCTATGGCAGAATAATAAAGCAAGGAAAACTGATAAATGAAGCGTGGGCAGAACCGCAGGGAACATCCGAGGATTTCAGGGAACAACTTGAGGAATGTCTTATTCAGGTTTGCAAGCAACTTGATATTGAAGTTCCGATTTGGCTTAAAAAGAATACCACAGATTTCGGATTATATAGAAAAACCAGTTTTAACAGCGATCACTTCGGTGAGGAAATTAAATTTGACAGGTTCGAAATAACATTATATTAGACTAAAATACACAAATATTAGTAGGCGGAACTTATTGTTCTGCCTTTTTTGTTGCACTAAAGTGTGATTATTCAATAAAGACTATTCATGTCAAAAAAAGAACAAAATTAATGTATTTAAATAAAAATTTTGCAGACCATAAACATGAATACCTTGATTATGATTCTTTGTAAAGTTTGTACAGAAACTAAGTTGTAAAACCGAAATATATTTTGACAAAACTATCATAGCTTGGTATACTTTATAATATAATATTATAAAGTATACTTTGGAGAGGGGGACTATATATTGTCTTTTCTTATTGGTATTGATCTAGGAACATCAGGTGTAAAAACAGTATTATTTGATGAGGCTGGAAAGCCTGTTGCAAGCTCTACAGTTGAATATCCTCTTTATCAGCCGAACCTTGGCTGGGCTGAACAGGATCCCGAAGAATGGTGGAAGGGCACATGTGAAAGTATAAATAATGTCATGTTAAAAAGTGGCGTTGACAAGCGAGAGGTAAAGGGCGTTGGATTGTCAGGACAGATGCATGGAGCCGTTTTACTGGATAAGAATGACAAAGTATTAAGAAATGCAATAATTTGGTGTGATCAGAGAAGCGCTGCTGAATGTGATCAGATTACTGACCTCATCGGTAGGGAAAGATTGATAGAAATTACTGCAAACCCGGCACTTACAGGATTTACTGCTTCAAAAATCATGTGGGTTAAGAACAATGAACCACAGATATTTGAAAAAGTGGCTAAAATATTGTTGCCAAAAGACTATATCAGACTCAGATTAACAGGTGAATATGCCACTGAGGTTTCTGATGCAAGCGGTATGCAGTTGATGAATATTGCCAAAAGAGAGTGGAGTACCGAAGTTCTTGATAAATTAGGATTATCCACTTCAATGCTTGGTAAAATGTATGAATCCCAGGAAGTTACCGGAAAGGTTACTTCATCAGCAGCAGATCAGACAGGATTGAATGCAGGAACAATTGTAGTAGGTGGTGCCGGAGACCAGGCAGCAGGTGCGGTTGGAAACGGTATTGTTAAGTCAGGTATAGTATCCTCTACAATCGGAACATCAGGTGTTGTTTTTGCTTATACAGACAAGCTAACAATAGACCCTCTTGGAAGAGTGCATACATTCTGCCATGCTGTACCTAATACCTATCATGTAATGGGTGTTACACAAGGTGCCGGGCTATCACTTAAATGGTTCAGAGATACCTTCTGCATGGAAGAAATGATGACTTCTGAGTTGTCAGATATTGATGTATACAAGCTCCTTGATGCAGAGGCTGAAACTATTAAACCTTGCAGTGACGGACTAATTTATCTTCCATATCTGATGGGAGAAAGAACTCCTCACCTTGATCCTAATGCAAAAGGTGTATTTTTCGGACTTACTGCAAAACACACAAAACCTCATTTTATCCGTTCAATCATGGAAGGCGTAACTTTCAGCTTGAGGGATTGCCTTGAAATTATTAAGGAAATGGGAGTAGATGTGTCAGAGGTAAGAGCATCAGGCGGAGGCGGAAAAAGTGGAATTTGGAGACAAATGCAGGCTGACGTGTTCGGTACCAATATAAACCGTATCCGTTCAGATGAAGGACCGGCTCTGGGTGTAGCAATTCTTGCAGGAGTTGGTGCAGGCATATACGACAGTGTTCCTCAAGCTTGTGAAGATGTTATAAAGGTTAAGGACACTCTTGCTCCGATAGAAGACAGAATAAATAAATATGATAATTTCTATAAGTTGTATACAAAGCTTTATAAATCATTAAAAGATGATTTTACCCAGCTTAGCACAATATTGAAATAAGCTTTATACAGAAGGTTCTGTATAAATTTACGGTATATGGGGGTTGATTTATGAGGTTGGGTAAAGCCGGAAATAATAAGCTATTAAAAGAGATTAATGAGACATCATTACTTGAATTAATAAGAATAAACAAGCAGGTTTCGAAAGCTGAGCTTGCACAAATAACCGGACTTTCACCTACTGCATGTGGAACAATAGTAACAAATCTGCTTGACAAAGGGTATATCCGTAAGGCAGGAATAGGAACATCCAAGGGCGGCAGGAGGCCAATACTGTATGAATTAACCCCGAGAAGCTATTTTTCCATAGGAGTGGACATTGACATTGATTATATGCGTTTTATTCTAATGGATATTACCGGGCAAGTTGAATTCAGGGACAAGATATCCTGTGATTTTGCCCGGGCCGCTTCGGAGTCAATACGGCTTATGGAAGAAAAAATAGCTGAAATTATAAAAAACCACAACATTGGACACGAAAGATTACTCGGAGTGGGAGTATCTGTTCCGGGGATGGTTGACAACCTTACACATGAGATAATATTCGCTCCGAATCTTGGTTGGGAACAGGTGGATTTGGAACACATGATGGCCGAAATGGGAGACTTCCCCATATATGTTGATAATGAAGCAATGTGTTCTGCGTTATGTGAAAACTGGATAGGATGCTGTATGGATGAAAGTGATTTTGTATGTATAAATATGAAGTCAGGAATAGGTTCCAGTATCTTTGCAGCCGGAAATCTGTACAGAGGATGTTGTGGAAGTGCAGGGGAGATAGGTCACATAACTGTTGACCAGAATGGGCCAAGATGTGCCTGCGGAAACTATGGCTGCCTTGAAGCATTGATCTCAGCAAGAACTATGGTAGAAAAGGCACAAAAGTTGGTAAGGCAAGGGTTAATTGCCGACTTTGAAGACGTTGAAGCGATAACTGTCGACGATATTTTCAGACTGGCACGTGAAGGAAATGAGTCAGCCAGAATAATTTTGGTAGAGGCAGCAGGGTATCTGGGGCTTGCAATAGCAAACCTAATAAATACCGTAAATCCTTCGAAAATAGTTCTTGGCAAAGAATTAGTCAAGTTTTCGGAAGATATCATGGATCATTTAAAGAGTATCGCATCAGCCAAAGCACTTAAGTATCCGGCCTCTAGAGTAGAAGTAGTTGTATCAAAAATTGGAGAGGATTCGTCAGCTTTGGGTGCGGCAATAATACCATTAAAAAAGCTCTTTGGCTACAGGTTATAGGGCTAATATATTTGAAAATGTTAGGAAATATAAAATAAAAACGGAGGGATTTTAATATGTCAGAAGTATTTAGCGGTATTTCAAACATCAAATTTGAAGGAAGCGGATCAGATAATCCATTAGCTTTTAAGTACTACAACCCCAAGGCAGTTATCGGCGGAAAGACAATGGAAGAACATCTGAGATTTGCAGTAGCGTATTGGCATACTTTTGCAGCACCAGGTGCTGACATGTTCGGTGCAGGATCATATGTAAGACCTTGGAACACAATATCCGATCCCCTGGAAATTGCAAAATACAAAGTTGAAGCAAACTTCGAATTCATTGAAAAGCTTGGAGCTCCTTTCTTCGCTTTCCATGACAGAGATATTGCTCCGGAAGGTGACACACTTGCTGAAACAAATAAGAATCTTGATGTAATAGTTTCAGTAATTAAAGATAGAATGAAATCAAGCCCGGTAAAATTATTATGGGGAACCACAAATGCTTTCGGAAATCCTAGATTTATGCATGGAGCATCTACTTCACCAAACGCTGACATATTCGCATATGCAGCAGCTCAGGTTAAGAAGGCTATGGAAATTACAAAAGAATTAGGTGGAGAAAACTATGTATTCTGGGGTGGTAGAGAAGGTTATGAAACTCTCCTCAATACAGATATGAAGCTGGAACTTGATAATTTGGCAAGATTCTTAAAGATGGCTGTTAACTATGCTAAGGAAATTGGTTTTGACGGACAATTCTTAATCGAACCAAAGCCAAAGGAACCAACAAAGCATCAGTATGACTTTGATACAGCTACAGTTATAGGCTTCTTGAAGACATACGGTTTGGACCCATACTTCAAGATGAACATTGAAGCTAACCATGCTACATTGGCAGGACATACCTTCCAACATGAACTTGCTATGTGCAGAATCAATAATATGCTTGGAAGTATCGATGCTAACCAGGGTGATGTAATGCTCGGATGGGATACAGACCAATTCCCAACAAACCTCTATGATTCTACTCTTGCAATGTTGGAAGTATTAAAGGCAGGCGGATTGACAAAGGGTGGTTTGAACTTTGACTCAAAAGTTAGAAGAGGATCATTTGAACCATCTGACTTGTTCTATGGGCACATTGCAGGTATGGATACTTTTGCAAAGGGCCTTATCATAGCTAACAAGATCATGGAAGACGGTAAGTTTGATGCATTTGTTGCTGACAGATACTCAAGCTACACAACTGGTATCGGTAAAGATATCGTTGATGGAAAAGTTGGCTTTAAGGAATTAGAACAACACGCACTTAATGCAAAGATCCAGAACAAATCCGGACGTCAGGAAATGCTGGAAGCTTTATTAAATCAGTATATACTAGAAGCAAAATAAGCTTAAACTTCAAAAGCAAGAACCCCTTGGACGCGATTGCTCAAGGGGTTCTCAACTTTTAATGGTAATTAATTACATTTACTAAAAGTGTATTATAAAAGACAGA
Organism: Bacillota bacterium; assembly: GCA_023436485.1. Taxonomy (GTDB): domain Bacteria; phylum Bacillota; class Clostridia; order Acetivibrionales; family DSM-1351; genus Ruminiclostridium. The sequence continues at coordinate 47,640 of JAEZIU010000169.1, forward strand.
AAAAAAGTCTTGCATAATTACATTAAATGGTATAATATATATTTTGTTACATAGATTACTAAATTTCTATATTATTCTTTTAACTTTCGCGCCTCTTATTCAGAAAGTTTTGCAATTACCCTTCGTATATATTACTTATATATTCAACATGCTATAAAATTATAATATTTTAAAGGATTATAATAGGCAATAGGTCTGCCCTGTCCCAATTCACGTTAAATATACGATTATAACGTGTAAAAACCATATCTTGAAACTAACTAAAAAATAGATATATTTCCTTCTAAAGTCCTTACGCATGAAGCAATCCGTGCGTAGGGAGTTTTTTTGAGGAGTTATACTTTCAGATACTTCCAATCTCCCTTATTCATTCGTATAAGATACATGACGGAACGTGAACAGAAATCCAAAAAGATACCAATCATAACAGCAATGAGCCCCATACCAAGAACTCTGTCGAGCGCATATGAAGGCAATACTCTCAGGGCCCATAAACCTACCAAAGACGTAATCATAACGTACTTAATATCACCGGCGGCTTTCAGTGTTGCTGAACAAATGTTGAGAACGGCAAGTAGGGGTTCAAGAACACCAAAAGTCCTTACAATCATAACAGATTCCTTTATTACTTCGGGATCATCGGAATATATTCTGGCCAATAAAGGAGCAAATGCAAACATAAAAATACCAAGAACAAAACCAAAGATCATGGTGATTTTTAAGCCCTCGTACGAATAATTATTTGCCTTGTCATAATTTTTTTCACCAAGGCTCTGTCCTACGAGAGTTGTATTTGCTATTGCAAAACCGAATATCGGGAAAAAAGCAATCGCATTAATATTGATTCCAATCTGGTAAGCAGCCATTGCAACAGTACCCATGGTCACAATAATAAGCTGAAGAATGAGAAAACCTCCCTGCATAACTGCCTGCTCAATAAATCCCGGGACACCAATATTTATAATTCTTCTCATTAGCTGGGGTTTCAAACGGTAATTATCTTTAAGACTAAGGTTAAGTTTAAGTCCTTTACGGTTATAAAGGACAAGAACTCTTATGGTTACACCGATAATTCTTGAGGCAGTTACTGCAATAGCAGATCCTGCTACGCCCATTCCCGGGATATGCAGAAAAGGTACACCGAAAATTAAAACAGTGTTAAGGATAATATTTATTATATTAACTCCTCCTGTAATATACATAGGAGTCTTTGTATCTCCGGCACCTCTCATTGCTCCTGATACAATTATATCCAGAACAAAAAAGGGAAGACTGAACAAAATAATATTAAAATAAGTTAGACCATGGTTGAAAACTTGTACTTCTGCTCCTCCCAGAAATAAATTAAGAATGGGACTTGAGAAGGCTTTTCCTAATACCAATAGAAATATTCCTACAACAAGAGCCATGTATCCGGACTGAACCAAAGTTCTTTTGGCCTCAGTATGATTTCCTTCTCCCGTTACCCTTGCTATAACCACTGTGGTTCCTATTGATAGTCCTGAAAAGACAGTCTGCAGGAAGTTGATGAGCATGTTGACCATACCGACCCCTGCCAAGGCTGCTGTACCGATCCAGCTCATGAACACCGTAGAAATGATACCTACCAGCATTTCAAGAATCTGCTCAGTAATAGAAGGCCAGGCAAGACCGATAATTTCTTTGTCAATTTCTTTGTTTAGCTTAAACTTTTTCATGAAAATGTGACCCCGTATAATATTATTTAAACTATTATTATAGACCTATAACTCTGGCGTGTCACCTATAAAATCATATTAAGTCAATCAATAAAATAGGTTATAAATTACACTTAATAACGGGAAGGTGGCACCCCATATTTTTTCTTAAACATTTTTGAAAAATTGTAGATGTCGTCATAGCCGGTGCTTCTACCTGCCTCTGCTACTGTGTAACCATGTTTGGAAAGAAGAAATGCAGCTTTCTCCAGCCTGTAATTGACAATAAAATCCTGAGGTGTAGTCCCAGTGTGCTTATGGAAAATCCTACATAAATATCTTCTGTCAATACCAAGCATATTTGCTATACTTTCCACAGATATCTGGTTTGAATAATTGGACATGATATAGTCCTTGGCACGTTTACAGTAAACACCGGGTGTAGACCCTTTAGATGTTGGACTAAATTCTTCTGAAAGGTATGAAAACATTTCAAAGATTTTTCCGCACAAGTATAATTCTGATGAGTGCTGCATGTTTTCAGCATCCTTCATACTTAAAAAGGTATTTCTTAAAGATGGTATATGCATTGTACAAATATCATCCGAAAACCCACTGTTTTTCAGCATATCAGGAGCTAAACTTCCGTTAAACCCAATCCATATATATTCCCATGGATTTTCATTATCGGCCTTATAAAAGGTCAATTCGTAAGGACGTATCAAAAACAGACAGTCTTTGGATAAAGGAAAGCGTTTCCCGGCTCTCTCAAAAACACCATTTCCGGAAACAACATAGTGAATTAAATAATATTCACGTGAAGCAGGACCAAAAAAATGCCCATTATCACATGACTCCCACCCGCATATTAGTGGGTTTATATCATTAAAGCATTTATTCAATAGAGGAATATTGTGCATTTTAAAACGACCCCTTAGTATATTCACCTATATTCAATAACTTCACTCACATTTCTGAGTTTTTTCTCCCGAGGAACATAGTTGGGAATACCTACGGGAACAACGCTTATAAGTCTTAAATCATCTCTTACGTTTAAAAGGTCTTTAATTTGGGGTTCACCAATTACAGGGTCATTCATCCAACAGGCTCCATAGCCTTTTTCAGTTATGGCAAGAAGCATATTTTGGACAGCGGCACCAATTGACAGAATATCAGGGTAAGCAAGGGCGTCCAGCATTTCCCTTTTTGAGAAACCCTTTTCGGAGAAAGCCTTGGAAACTCTTTCGTCATAGTAATTCAGCTTGTCAAGAAATACGAATATAACCAGAGGAGCATTTTTGAAAAAACTCGTTGCCTTTTCTCTGGAAATCAGGAATTCTTCATTTGCTTCAGTGAAACCTGTCCCATAGAATTCTCTGGCACTTCTTGCAGTTTCCACTGCAAGCCTCTCAATTAAAGCTTTGTCTTCCACGGCAACAAAGTGCCAGCACTGGCTGTTACATCCGCTTGGTGCATTTACGGCACAAGAAATAAAATATTCAATATCCTCATGTAAAACAGGTGTTTCTTTAAATTTACGTATACTTCTTCTTTTTGCTATAAGATTATATAGATTATTCTCCAAATGAAATTCATCCTTTCAAATACTGCATTCTTTTATATATTCAATTAAACCCAATAGTTACATTATAACAAATATAAGTTACATTATTCAATTTTCGGATTATGTAATTCTGGTATTCTATAGATAGAGTTTAATTGGTGTGGAGGGATAACAACAATGGTCAAAATAACATTTATGGGTGCCGGTAGTACTGTATTTGCAAAAAATGTACTGGGTGACAGTATGTGTACCGAGGCTCTGGCAGATGGTGAAATACGACTGTATGACATTGCCGGCGATAGACTTAAGGAGTCTCAGATAATGCTGGAAGCAATAAATAGGAATGTAAATAAGGGAAGGGCTAAAATAAAAACCTATTTAGGAGTTGAAAACAGAAAGGAGGCCCTTCGAGACGCAGACTTTGTTATAAATGCCATTCAGGTTGGCGGATATGATCCATGTACGATTATTGATTTTGAAATTCCCAAAAAGTATGGATTAAGGCAAACAATTGCAGATACACTGGGCATTGGCGGAATAATGCGTACACTTAGGACAATACCCGTTCTGGAGGACTTTGCAAGAGATATCGAAGAAGTCTGTCCCAACGCTTGGTTTTTGAATTATACAAATCCTATGGCTATGTTGTCCGGATATATGCAGAGATACACCGGGGTAAAAACAGTGGGATTGTGCCATAGTGTACAAATTTGTTCCCAGGATTTGTTGAAAGCCTTGGATATGGAAGATCGGCTGGAAGGAAGAAGGGAACTGATAGCTGGTATAAACCATATGGGATGGTTGCTTGAAATATATGATAAGAACGGTAATGACCTTTACCCTGAGATTAAAAGACGTGCAAAAGAAAAAAATCAAAACGAGAAGCATTATGACATGGTAAGATATGATTACATTGAAAAATTAGGGTATTACTGCACTGAATCAAGTGAACACAATGCGGAATACAATCCCTACTTTATAAAATCCTCATATCCCGAACTTATAGATAAATTCAATATACCTCTTGATGAATACCCCAGAAGATGCATCTACCAGATTAACGAGTGGAATAAACAAAGGGATGAGTTAATGAGCAATCAGGCTCTAAACCATACCAGATCAAGCGAGTATGCATCTTACATTATGGAGGCAATAGTAACAAATAAACCTTTTAAAATCGGTGGAAATGTAATTAATAAAGGCGGTCTGATTGAGAACCTTCCCCACGAAGCATGTGTTGAAGTACCTTGTATGGTTGATGGTATGGGTGTTAATCCGTGCAGAGTGGGACGATTGCCTGTACAATTGGCAGCAATGAATATGACCAACATTAACGTCCAGCTAATAACTATTGAAGCAGCAGTCACAAGAAAGAAGGAGCATATTTATCATGCAGCTATGCTGGATCCGCACACGGGTGCTGAAATGACTCTTGATAACATAGTTAAAATGGTTGATGAACTAATAGAGGCACATGGCAGTTGGCTCCCCAAATTTAAATAAGTAATAAAAATATAAAAAATAACTTTAAGCTATGCTTAGAGTTATTTTTTTGTCTGTTTATATATAAAAACTCTCTCTTAACACAATTCAATACATAAACATAATTTTGACTTACTACATGTATGCAGAATTATATTTATAATAATTTTGATATTGTAACAATATATTTCGCTAAATTCTATTGACACAAAATAGTTCAGAATATATAATAGCAAACATATAATATTACTAGGGATAATACAACAGAGTGATAAATTACTGAAATTATGATAGAGGTACGCGGTTTTTGTGGTGCCAATAACTGTGGGCAAATCGGAGGTTAAAAAAATGGAAAAGAGATATTGGGTAGAAAAAATTGAAACTATAGACAGAGATGAGCTGGAAGCTTACCAATTGGAGCATGTCAAGTCACAGATAAAGCTGGTATATGAAAAATCTCCATATTACAGGGAGAGTTTTGAGGGAGCTGGAGTCACACCAGATAATATAAAAACTCTGGACGATATAAGAAAATTTCCTATACTTACAAAACACATAATTAGAGAGAGACAGAACGAAAAGCCAATATTAGGCGACTTGATAACGGTAGATGAAGAAAAAGTGGTGTTTATATCGTCCTCTAGTGGCTCTACTGGGAAACCAACTGCCAGCCCCTTCAGTAAAGTTGATTTTGATGAGTTTCAGGAGGTTGAGAGCAGATTATTCTGGCAGGTAGGCATGAGACCAAAGGATAGATACATACATGCACTTAATTTTTCACTTTTTGTTGGTGGGCCGGATGTAATAGGGGCACAGAATCTCGGAGCACTGTGCATATGGGCTGGAACAATTCCTACCGACAGGCTGCTGTTTATATTGCAGGAATACCAACCAAACATAATATGGACAACGCCGTCTTACGCCTGGTATTTGGGAGAAACTGCAAGAGAAAAGGGAATAGACATAAAAACAGACTTGTCCATAAGAACAATAATAGTTGCAGGAGAACCGGGAGGCTCAATACCTGCAACCAGAAAAGCAATTGAGGACTTGTGGGGAGCCGATGTATATGATTTTTATGGAATCTCAGATATATTCGGGGCGTGTGCTGCTGCATGTGAGTATCATGAAGGACTTCATATTGCAGAGGACCATTTGCTGGTAGAGGTAGTTGATGAGCACACGGGAGAGCCTGTGGCGGAAGGTGAAAGGGGAGAAATGCTTCTTACAACTCTAAGAAAAGAAGCCAGACCCATGATTCGTTTCAGAACGGGAGACATTGTTACATATACAAATAAAAAATGCAAGTGCGGCCGTACCCACAAGCGTATAAATATAGTTGGCAGGGTTGATGATATGTTTATTTGCGGGGGCGTAAATGTGTTTCCAAGCGATATAGAATACACTGTGAGAGATATAAAGGATTTAACAGGAGAGTACAGGGTTACTGTACTCACAGACAACCACATTACGAAATTTAGTGTAGAGGTTGAAAAAAGATTAGGGGCTGAGACTGAGGACGAAGAACTTAAAAGGATAATTGCCCATGAACTTAAAACCCACCTGGGAATAAAGCCAAAGGATGTTATTTTACTTTCGGAGGGAGCACTTCCAAGAGCGACCCATAAAGCTAAAAGAATTATAGACATAAGAACTGAAAAATAAATAATTAGTAGATTATGTTATGGAGGGTATAATGCCTAAACTAAGTACAAGATTGGACTGGTTTTCAGAATCAATCATTAGAAAAATGACACGAATAGCTAACCAATACGGTGCAATAAATCTTTCACAGGGTTTCCCGGACTTTGACCCGCCGCAGCAATTGATAGAAGCTCTTAAAAAAACAGCGGACGAAGGCCCACATCAGTATGAAATAACATGGGGATCACCTCTTTTCAGAGAGGCTGTTGCAAAAAAACAGGAACATTTTATGAATATAAAACTTAACCCCGATGAGAACATAGTAGTAACATGCGGAAGCACAGAAGCCATGATGGCTGCAATGATGTCAGTATGTGAAGCAGGTGAAAAAGTAGCGATATTCTCACCTTTTTATGAAAACTACGCTGCAGACACGGTTCTTTGCGGTGCAAAACCAATATATGTTCCGCTGAACCCACCGGAATTTACATTTAATAAGGATGAGTTGGAAAATGCATTCAAGGAGGGGGCAAAGGCTTTAATACTGTGTAACCCCTCAAATCCTCTTGGGAAAGTATTCACAAAAGAAGAACTCATATTTATTTCGGAACTGGTTACAAAATACGATGCCTTCGTAATAACAGATGAAGTATACGAACACATAGTCTATGAACCCAGCAAACATATATACTTTGCTTCATTGCCGGGTATGTTTGAAAGAACCATATCCTGCAGTTCCTTGTCAAAAACATATTCAATAACCGGATGGAGGTTGGGGTATGTAATCGGCCCTAAAAATGTAATAGACAATTGCAAGAAGGTTCACGATTTCCTGACAGTTGGTGCTGCAGCTCCATTGCAAAAGGCGGCACTTGTAGGTCTGGCCTTTGGAGATGAATATTATAGGGAACTAGGCAGACTGTACGCTGAGAAAAGAGAGCTTTTTCTAAAAGGTTTGGACTCAATAGGTCTAAAATATCATAAGCCGGAGGGTGCTTACTATGTAATGGTAGACATAAGTGAATTTGGTATAAAAAACGATCAGGAGTTTGCCGAAAGACTGGCGAAAAGCGTAGGAGTTGCGGCAGTTCCCGGCTCGAGCTTTTTCAAAGAAGATGTAAACAGCTATGTAAGATTTCACTTCGCAAAGAAAAAGGAAACTCTGGAAAAGGCTCTGGAGCGTCTGCAAAGCATCCGCAAGTTCTTTTAAACCTCGGTTGGTAAGCCAAAAGGAGATGTATTTATGATAGAAATAACATTTTTAGGCAGGGGCGGGCAGGGCGCATTTACAACATCCAGAATATTGGGAGCAGCAGCAAGTCTGTATGAGAACAAGTTTGCCCTTAGTTTTCCCAGCTTTGGTCCTGAAAGGCGTGGTGCTCCGGTTTTTGCATATACAAAAATAGATACAGTGCCAATTAGAAACAGAAGCCAATGTGAGTTCAGCGATTATATTGTTGTATTGGATGAAAGCCTTTACGAAGAAAGGTTACATAATAAATTAAAACCTGGCGGAAAAGTAATTCTCAATACATCCAAAGAAAAGAGCGACCCTGATATTATCAGTTTTGATGCTGTTAAAGTAGCCGAGGAATATCTGGGTGCAGCAATAACCAATACTGCCATGCTTTCAGTATTGGTGGCTAATACCCATCTGATATCAAGAGACAGCCTTTTAGCAGCAATCAGATACGATATGCCGGAGAGAATAGCAGCAAAGAATCAAAAGCTTGCCGAATATATTTTAACATATACAAAAGGAGTGGGATTATGAGCAGACCAACTGTGAAAACAGATTTTTCCGGTGAAATACCCAAGGGTACCTATGGGCCTGCAATGCATCTCACAGAAACACTGGAAGGCTGGAGAAATGTAAGACCCGTTATAAACAATAATATTTGCAATAGTTGCGGGTTATGTTACCTTGTATGTCCCGAGGGAGTAATTTTTAATGAAGAAAACAAAATGGACATAGACTACAGTTTTTGCAAGGGCTGCGGTATTTGTGCAAAAGAATGTAGAAAGCATGCAATAACAATGCAAAAGGAGGATGCGGCAAATGGGTAACAAGGTATTTGTATCAGGAAATGAAGCAGTAGCCATTGGTGTAAAACTCGCAAAGCCAAACGTAATTGCCGCATATCCAATCACACCTCAAACCATAGTAGTGGAAAGATTAGCTGAAATGGTTGAAAAACAGGAGCTAAATGCGGAATACATGTATGTTGAGTCGGAGCATTCTGCATTATCCGCAGTTATGGGCGCAAGTGTACTTGGAGCCAGAACCTTTACAGCCACCTCCTCACAGGGACTTTTATACATGGCGGAAGTAATGCACTATGCCAGCGGGGGAAGGGTACCTTTAGTAATGATGAATGCCAACAGATCACTGGCCCTCCCTTGGAGTATATTCGGGGACCAGAGAGATTCCTTGTCAATGCTGGACAGCGGGTGGATACAGGTTTATGTGGAGGATGCACAAGAAAGTCTGGATATGATAATACAGTCATATGCTCTGGCTGAACACAAAGATGTATTGACTCCTGTTATGGTAAACCTGGACGGCTTTGTACTGACCCACACATATGAAGCTATAGAGGTTCCGCAAGAAGAGCAGGTAGGCAAATTTCTGCCAGGTTTTGAACTTGAGGGAAAGATGGACTTAGAAAACCCAAGGAATTTATTTTTCTCATCAAGTCCTGCAGACAATATACGGTTTAAAGTACAACAACACCAAGCAATGGAAAACTCACGACAAATAATTGAAAGTCTGGACAAACAATACGGTGAAATAACAGGAAGAAGCTATGGCGGGTTAGCCACAGGCTACAGAACAGACGATGCCGATATCCTGCTTATAACGCTGGGAAGTATTACCGGACAGGTACGAGATGTGGTTGATGCCCTCCGAGCTAAGGGCGAAAAAGTGGGGGTTGTTAAAATCAGGTTTATGAGACCTTTTCCGGAAAAAGAAATACTTAAGCTTTGTAATAATGCGTCAGTCATAGGTGTACTGGAAAAGGATATATCCTTCGGATATCACGGAACAGTCTATACAAATGTTGCTGATGCCCTCAAAAACACAAATAAAAAACTTATTAACTACGTAGGCGGTTTGGGTGGGAAGAATATAAGTCAGCAGGACATTGAAGATATATTTAGTAGATTGAAAAATAATGATAAAGACACAAATACCGTCAATTTTATTGGGCTGGAGGTGTAGAGGTGCTAAACAAATTGGATAAGGAAGAATACTTTTATGGACATAAAGGCTGTGGTGGCTGCGGAGGAAGTCTTGCAGTAAGGCTTGCACTAAAAGTCCTTGGTAAGGATACTTTCGTAGTACTTCCTGCCGGTTGCATGTCTGCGGTTGGATTTGTATATCCTCAGCTTTGTTTCGGAGTAAATGCATTGATATCACCTTTTGCCAGTACCGCAGCCATGCTGTCCGGCATCAGAGCCGCAGCCAAAGCACTAAACATTGAAAATTGTAATGTTGTAGGTTTTGCGGGAGACGGAGGCACTGCAGATATCGGTCTTCAGGCATTATCCGGTGCAATAGACCGAGGTGATAAAATAATTTATATTTGCTACGACAATGAAGCATATATGAATACGGGAGTTCAACAAAGCAGCCTGACACCCTACGGTGCAAGAACAACAACTACACCTCCCGGTGAGCACATACATGGAAGCATAAACAGCAAAAAAAATATGTTTGAAATAGTAGCCGCACACCACATAAAATATGCTGCAACAGCGAGTATAGGTAATATTCCCGACTATATCAAAAAAGTTGAAAAAGCAAAAAACACCAACGGCACATCATACATACACATCGCAGCGCCATGCCCTACTGGCTGGGGGATAGACAGCAGTGAAACCGTGGCCATTGCAAGAGAGGCAATAGAATGCGGACTTTGGTATCTGGCAGAATATGAGGACGGAAAATACAAGCTTAACAAGGATGTGAAGGAATTCGCAAGCGTCAGGGCATATCTTAAAAAACAAGGACGGTTCAAGCATTTAACAGACGAGGATATAAAGGAAATTGAAAGGCAGAGAGATAAGCAATTTAAATTTATAAAGGAACGGTACATATAGGTTCTTAGAAAAGGGGTGTTTATATGAAGAAAATAATAAAAGCAGGTATAGCAGTTATTTTAACTTTGGCATTGGGATTGAGTGTTGCAGCGTGCGGAGTTAATTCAACATCAAAGCAGTCGCTATCCGGGAAAGATAATGGAAAAGAAGTAGTGTTTGGGGTAGCTCCGGGACCATACGGGGACATGGTAAAACTGGCTATACAACCTGGACTTGAGAAAAAGGGATATACCGTTAAAATAATGGAATTCAGTGATTATGTTCAACCCAACATTGCATTGGGAAACGGCGAAATAAGCGTAAACCTGTTTCAGCATACAGTATATTTGGAGAACTTCGTAAAAGAACACAAACTTGAACTTAGCCCGGTAATCAGTGTACCGACTGCAAGCATGGGAATATTCTCTAAAAAATATAAAAAACTTGAAGAATTACCCGAGGGAGCAACGGTTACATTGCCAAATGACGTTCCGAATCTGGCAAGAGCACTAAGATTCCTTGTACAGGTAAAGCTTATCACCTTGAAGCCTGACATCGATTTAACAAAAGCATCTGAAAGAGATATAGCAGAAAACCCAAAAAAGCTTGTTTTCACACCGGCAGAAGCAGCACAGCTTCCGAGAACCCTAGACAGTGCGGACATAGCAATAATAAATGGTAATTTTGCCATTTCAGCTGGCTTAAAGCTTTCAGACGCTGTTGCCAAGGAAAAGTTGGATGAATCCTATAAAAATGTTATAGCGGTGAAGACTTCCGACAAAGAAACCAAGTTTGTAAAGGATATAGAAGAAATAGTTAAATCACAGGAATTTAGAAAAGTAATAAAAGACGATAAAAATATATTCAAGGATTTTGATTTCCCCGAATGGTTTAGCAAATAACTCGATTTCATGTAAAAAAGGAGGGGGCCGTATGATAAGACTTGAAAACGTAAGTGTAGAATTCGTACAGAAAAAGCAAAAAGATATTGTGGCGGTAAAGGACGTATCACTACATATCCGCAAAGGCGAGATTTTTGGAATAGTAGGCACAAGCGGGGCAGGGAAAAGTAGTCTTATAAGGACTCTTAACGGTTTGCAGAAACCAACTCACGGCAAGGTCTTTGTGGATGGAGAAGATATAACAAATGCCCGGGGCAAAAACCTGAGAAACATAAGAAGAAAAATAGGAATGATTTTTCAACACTTTAACCTAATATCCAGAAAAACAGTAGGAAAGAATATTGAATTTGCGTTAAAAATTCAGAATTACCCTAAAGAGGATAGGAGTAAAAGAGTAAAGGAGCTCCTGGAAATAGTAGGGCTATCCGACAAGGAAAATATCTATCCCGCCAATCTTAGCGGAGGACAAAAGCAAAGGGTCACAATAGCAAGAGCATTAGCTGTAAATCCAAAGGTTCTGCTATGTGATGAGGCTACTTCAGCATTGGATGTCCAGACAACGGAGGAAATTTTACAACTCCTTAGAAAAATTAACAGAGAACTAGATATAACAATAGTATTTATAACACATCAATTGGAGATAGCTAAAACCTTATTTGACAGAATAGCTGTTATGAGTCAGGGGGTAGTTATAGAAGAAAACGATACTTATCAGATATTCGCTTCACCGACAAACGAAATAACACAAAGCCTTATAAAGGACAATATAAAGCTCCCTTCTGAAATTGTTGAATCCCTTGAGAGTGAAATTCTAAAGCTTGTTTACAAGGGAAAAAAGAGCGTAGAACCCATTATATCTTTAGCGAATAAAAAGTTTGACGTAATACTCAATATCCTTCACGGGAAAATCGAATATATTAAGGGAAAGCCAATCGGTATACTTTTTGTTACCCTTGAAGGAACTCAGGAGGAGTGCAACAGGGCAAAGCAGTTTATTGCTGACAACGTAGAAGAGATAACTACCTACTACGATGGGAAGAAAGGGGACACCGAATGGAACATAGCTTAGAGTTTTTATCCCAATTGGGGAAGGCATCAAAAGAAACATTAATTATGGTTGCCATTGCAACAGTTATTGCCTGTGTATTGGGGTTGATCTTGGGACTCATTCTTTACATAACCTCTAGCTCCTTGCTTTACAAAAACAGGATAGTCAATACAATTGCGGGTTTTCTCATAAACATTATAAGATCCATACCGTTTGTTATTCTTCTGGTACTTTTAGTTCCCGTAACATCGAAGGTAGTAGGAACTACCATAGGGGCAAAAGCGGCAGCAGTACCCTTAACGGTTGCATCAATAGCGTTTTTTGCAAGGCTTGCAGAGGCTTCCTTTGAAGAGGTAGATAAGGGATTGATAGAGGCTGCATTGGCTATGGGAGGCGGAATAAAGCATATCGTATCGGGTGTATTGCTGGTAGAGGCTCTGCCCTCCTTAATCAGAGCTTTAACAGTAACTATAATAAGCATTATAGGATATTCAGCAATGGCAGGAACTGTCGGAGGAGGCGGTATTGGCGATTTGGCAGTCAGATTCGGCTACTATAGATACCAGATGGATGTAATGTTAACAACAGTTATCTTATTAATAATCGTTGTCCAGGCAATACAGGTATCAGGTGAAAAATTTGCAAAACTGTTAACTAAAAACTAAGTGTTAGCTTTACAGTAATAATAAAGGGGTTGTCTGTCACACAGGATAGGCAGCTTCTTTATTTTATTTAGGAAATGGTCTGGAACTGGCAATTTATATAGATTATAATTGTATAATAAATTCTAACAGACAGAATAAATACCCTCTAGTCAGGGGTTAATACTAATAAGATTAACTGGAGGTAAATATGAAAATAGTTGTACTAGACGGACATACAATGAATCCGGGAGATTTGTCCTGGGATGCAATGAGACAGCTTGGGGAATTGGTGGTTTACGATAGGACTCCGGCTGACAAAATAATTGAAAGAATAGATAATGCAGAGATAGTTCTTACTAATAAAGTAAGCCTGACAAAAGAGATATTAGATAAAACACCGTCAGTTAAATATATCGGTATAATGGCAACAGGGTATAATGTAGTTGATACTGAATATGCAAAAGAACTCGGAATAAGTGTCACAAATGTACCGGCCTACAGCACTGATTCCGTAGCTCAAATGGTGTTTGCATTTATAATTGAGTTTTGTAACCATGTAGGAGAGCACAACAGAGCTGTCCATGAAGGAAAATGGACAAATAGCCCTGATTTTTCATTCTGGTATTACCCTCTTATAGAAATAAAAAATAAAACATTGGGGATAATCGGCTTTGGTGCTATAGGACAAAAAGTTGCCAAAATAGCAGAGGTATTCGGTATGAAAGTTTTATTTTACAGCAGAACTTTAAAACCCGGACTTGAAACAGATAATATAAAATATGCTACATTAGAGAAGGTACTTACCGAGTCAGATTTTATAACATTAAACTGTCCTCTGACAGAGCAAACAAAGGGGCTTATAAATAAGGAAACAATATCTAAAATGAAGGATGGAGCTTTCCTGATAAATACATCAAGAGGTGCGGTTATAGACGAAAAAGATGTAGCACGGGCCTTAAATACCGATAAATTGGCGGGTCTAGGAACAGATGTAGCAACAATAGAGCCTATGCAAGCTGAAAATCCACTGCTTAATGCAAAGAACTGTATAATTACCCCGCATTTTGCATGGGCTACAAAGGAGGCCCGGGAACGGCTTATGGATACATTAATAAATAATATCTCCTCTTTTATTAAAGGAACTCCGGTTAATGTTGTTAATAATCAGTAATTTTTATACAAGAATTGAAGGTGCCTATATATGAGTCATATGAACAATATAAAAAAATACTATGAGGCTAATTATAAAGAAGGATATCCCGATTACTACATACAAGGATGGGAAAATAAGACTGCCCAGGAGATGCGATTTAAAGAATTGGTTGGCCGGGTTGACCTTAATAACAAAAGAATTCTTGATGTGGGCTGTGGGACGGGAAACTTACTGGAATATATAAGCGAGAGATTTACAGGATTTGATTATACAGGGGTAGACATTCTGCCCCATATGATTAATATTGCAGTAGGCAAGAAATTAGAAGGAAAGTTTATATGTATGGATTTGTTTAAGAACAATCCCTTCAAAAGCAACTCATTTGATGCTATTTTTTCATCCGGGATATTTAATCTCAATTTAGGCAACAACAAGGAGTTTCTTTTGGATGCAATAGATTTGTTCCAGCAATTATCAAACGGTACAATAGCATTTAACCTACTCTGGGAGAAGTCCCCCAACAGGGAGGATAAATACTTTTACTTTGACCCGGATAAGGTAGAACAGTTATTAGCAGAAAAGTACAATCATTGGGCTGTAACAATATCAAAAGGGTATTTGAACAATGATTTTACTGTATTATTAAAAAAGAAATGAGTGCCGTAAAAATGACAGTATTATTGAGAATGATACAAAATATAAAAGAATATATATTATAAATTAAAATAAACCCCGAAAAATCGTTATAATGCGGATAAAATACACTTGAAAAGGAAACGATAGTAGTGATATACTAGCGTAGCTGTCACAGCAATACACTAACAAGTACGATAACAAACGTACCGTGGTTGAAGGAAATAATTTCTTGAAATCAAGTATTGACAAAGGCTTGTCAGCGTGGTATTATAATAAAGCTGATTGCGACAAGCGAACAGCAAGAACCTTACAAAGCAGTCGTAAGAAGGCTTTATGGACTTTGAAAAGTAAACAGTGATAAACATGTAAAGGAACTCGAAAAAATTCCGAAATCGTAAAACGATTTCAAAATTGAGTAACT
>JAEZIU010000206.1 GCA_023436485.1 Bacillota bacterium
GAGAAAGACCGTTCTTGATGGCGATAACCTTAAAGATTACTTTATAAAAATGTTTGAAAGTGTTATTGATGGTGTTATAGCAAACTACTGTACCGAAAGCGATTATGCTGATAGTTGGGATTGGGCAAGCATTATAGCCTACCTTGAGAGTGTATTCATACCGCAGGGTGCTCTTGTTCTGACAGATGAAGAAAAGGCTTCCATGGATAAAATAGACCTAAAGGAAAAACTCATGGAAATTGTTAATAAGATATATGAGTTTAAGGAGATGGAAAATACTCCTGAATTAATGAGAGAGTTAGAAAGAGTAGTACTCCTCAGGGTTGTTGATGAAAAGTGGATGGATCACATAGATGCAATGGATCAGTTGAGATCAGGTATAGGCTTGAGAGCATACGGACAGAGAGACCCAGTTGTTGAATATAAGTTTGAAGGATTCCAGATGTTTGAAGAAATGATCAAGAACATTCAGGAAGATTCTATCAGACTGCTGGTCAGAGCTAGAATTGACAGGGAACACGCTCCTCAGCGTGAAAAGGTTGCAGAGCCTGTTGCAGCAAGTCACGGTGATGAACCTAAAAAGCCTGTTGTAAATAAAGGAAGAGTTGGAAGAAATGACATGTGTCCGTGCGGAAGCGGAAAGAAATACAAATTCTGCTGTGGTGCAGGTGAATAATAAAACGGTTAATTATACAAATATAAATAAAATAACTCAACTTCTTTTAGAAGTTGAGTTATTTTATTTTAAGCACTAATAGGGGTTAGGCGTAAAATGTAAGGCTAAAGAGGTCAGGAAACATGGGTCATAGTAGTACCATTATTTGTATAGTATTCCTTAAGATTATCATAAATAATACTGCATCTGCCGGTATCCTTGGCCCGAGACGCATATCTGCACCCGGTATAAGCGTCTTTATTTACCAAGGCACAAATATGACAGGGAATTTCTCCATAGCATTTGCCTGTAAGTATGCCTTCGAGGGTTTCCAGTTTAATTAAACTGCTTGACATATTTAAAGAAAGGAAATTCCTAAAGTAATGTTTTGGCTCCAATACGTCAAAATTAAGGCATGGATTTTTGAAAAGCCAAGGTACTTGAAAGGCTTCTTCACTATATGTTCTAACCAGCTTTGAATATGAATCCGGAATAATACAGGGAACAAGGGAGCTACAGGCTTCATATTCCTTATGCGAACAAACGTATTTTTTTATGGACTTGTTGTAGTGCAGATTGCGGCAAAAAGCACAGGACCTAAAGGATGAAATTCTATGTCTATAGTAAAGGTTTGAACCAAATAATAGTTTATAGTTTATCCTGTAAATTAAATCAACGGACAATAGCCCTGCTTTTTTGAGTATGCCTGTAAATGAATTAATTTTGTCATCTGTAAATTCCACTTATTACCACCTCGCAGATACATTGTATCACTAAAATCCGAATAGGTCGCTATATTTCCCGAAACCCGTTAATATCAGGCTGTTTGAGGAATAATCAGACATATTGCGACTGATTAAAACATAAAAATTGTTTTATCTATTGTGGTATAATTATTATAGAAAGTCAAAAATAAAATGTTTTTATGTATAGTTTGGGGAGAATAAAATGGGGAATTTTGTACATCTGCATGTACATACTGAATATAGTCTTCTTGACGGAGCAAATAGAATAAAAGACCTTATACAAAGGGTTAAAGAACTGGGCATGGACAGCGTAGCCATTACTGACCACGGAGTAATGTACGGAGTTGTAGAGTTTTATAAAGAAGCTGTAAAAAATGGAATTAAGCCTATACTTGGTTGTGAGGTATATACTGCAAGAAGAAACATGAAGGACAAGCAGCTGGGAATTGACTCTAATTATGGGCATCTTGTTTTACTTGCAAAAAATCAGGTAGGGTACAAAAACCTGATGAAGATAGTCTCACTGGGGTTTACAGAGGGATATTATTACAAACCCAGAGTAGACTATGAAACGTTGGAGAAATACTCAGAAGGGATTATAGCCCTGAGTGCATGCTTATCAGGGGATATTCCGTCTGCAATACTGAATAACGATTATGAAAAAGCAGTGGAACTATCTAATAATCTCAATCGTATATTCGGACAAGGAAATTTTTACCTTGAGCTTCAGCATAATGGGATAAACGAGCAAAACTTGGTTAACCAGCAACTTATTAAGATGTCTGGGGAATTGGGAATACCTTTGGTTGCTACAAATGATGCACACTATCTCACAAAGGAAAATGCCAAATCTCATGAGATTCTATTATGTATTCAGACAGGCAAAACAATAAACGATGATAACAGAATGCGGTTTAATACGGATGAGGTTTATGTAAAATCACCAGAGGAAATGTATGATAACTTTAAAAATGTTAAACAGGCTCTGCAAAATACGGTAAACATTGCGCAAATGTGCAATGTTGAGCTGGAATTCGGAAAGTTACACTTGCCAAGCTTTGACGTAGAGGAGGGTTATACTCCTTATGAATATTTGAGAGAGCAGTGTTATAAAGGGCTCAAGTCAAGGTATGGCGAGCATTGTTCGGAAGAAACAATTCACAGACTTGAATATGAGCTTTCTGTAATATCACAGATGGGCTATGTAGACTACTTTCTCATTGTATGGGATTTTATAAGATATGCAAGAGATCAGGATATAATGGTAGGTCCGGGAAGAGGTTCCGCAGCAGGAAGTATAGTATCCTATGCCCTTGGAATAACCAGTATTGACCCTCTCAAGTATAACCTTTTGTTTGAAAGATTTTTAAATCCTGAGAGAATCAGCATGCCTGATATAGATATTGACTTCTGTTATGAGCGCAGACAGGAAGTAATTGATTATGTAATCAGAAAGTATGGCAAGGACAGGGTTTCTCAAATAATTACCTTTGGAACTATGGCTGCAAGGGCAGTTATACGTGATGTTGGAAGGGCATTGGATATTCCTTACGGAGACGTTGATGCCATAGCAAAAATGATACCGTTTCAAATAGGTATGAACATAGATAAGGCCTTGGAGCTGAATCAGGAACTGAAAAAAAGGTATGAAACCGACGAGGAGACTCAGGTGCTTATTGACACAGCAAGAACTCTTGAAGGTCTTCCGCGTCATGCATCAACACACGCTGCCGGAGTGGTTATTTCAAAGGAACCAATAGTAGAATATGTACCTCTCCAATTAAACGACAACAGTGTGACAACTCAGGTAACTGCAGTACCACTTGAAGAGTTGGGACTTCTCAAAATGGACTTTCTTGGACTAAGAACCCTTACTGTAATACGCGATGCAGTAGATTTGGTAGAACAAGGTCATGGAAGGAAAATAGACATCCAGCAAATAGACTATGATGATAAGGAAGTCTATAAAATGATAGGAGAGGGCAGAACAGCAGGTGTATTTCAGCTGGAAAGTGCGGGAATGACTCAGTTTATGAAGGAACTCCAGCCAAACTCACTGGAAGATATCATAGCGGGTATTTCTCTCTATAGACCGGGCCCTATGGATCAAATACCAAGATACATCAGAAATAAAAACAACCCAAAAGAGATAAAATATCACCATCCTATGCTTGAAAGTATTCTTGACGTTACCTATGGCTGCATGGTTTATCAGGAACAGGTAATGCAGATAGTAAGGGAGCTGGGAGGCTACTCATTGGGCAGGTCTGACCTTGTAAGACGTGCCATGTCCAAAAAGAAGATATCCGTAATGGAACAGGAGCGCAAGAACTTCATTTATGGAATAACTGATGAGGATGGTAATGAGATTGTAAGGGGTGCGGTAAACAATGGCGTAGATGAGATTATAGCAAATAAGATATTTGATGAAATGATGGACTTTGCAAGCTATGCTTTCAACAAGTCCCATGCTGCTGCCTATGCTGTTGTAGCATACCAGACTGCATGGCTCAAGTACTATTATCCCGTAGAGTTTATGGCGGCCTCTATAAACAGTTTTCTGGGCAGCAGCGACAAAGTATCCCTGTACGCTAATGAGTGTAAAACTCTCAACATACAGGTGCTTCCCCCGGATATAAATGAAAGTAACGTTAAATTTACAGTTGTTAACAAAAATATACGTTTTGGCTTGGCTGCAATTAAGAATGTAGGAGAAAACGCAATACAATCTGTTATTACAGAAAGACAGCAGAACGGTGAATTTAAGTCTTTCCTGGATTTCTGTCAGCGTATAGAGGGGCGTGATATTAACAAAAGGTGTGTTGAAAGCCTTATAAAAAGCGGAGCATTTGACTCGCTAAAAGTATTCAGATCAAAACTAATGGCAGTATATGAAAGACTTCTGGACGGAATTTCACAGAACCGTAAGAAGAATATGGAAGGACAGCTGTCAATATTTGATATGATGAGCGAGCCGCAGGAATTTTTGCGTGAGGATTTTCCTGACATAAAGGAATACCCGGCGAATGCACTTCTTTCAATGGAAAAGGAAATGCTGGGATTATACGTATCAGGCCATCCACTAAGCGAATATCAGGATGTATTGGAAAAGAATGTGAACCTTTACAGCAGTGAAATGTTTGTTGAATCAGATGAAGATTCAGGTGATATTGAGATAAGCAGTAAAAAGCTTCAGGATTCCATGAGGGTAACTGTAGGAGGTATAGTAGTATCAAAAAAGACCAAGGCAACCAAAAATAACAATCTCATGGCTTTTGTAGGTCTTGAAGATTTGTTCGGTACCATGGAACTTATAGTTTTTCCGACGGTTTATGAAAAATTCTCCCAGCTTTTACAGCAGGAAAGTTTAATCGTTGTAAACGGCAGGCTAAGTGTTAGGGAAGATGAACAGCCCAAAATAATTGCAGAGGAAGTTCTTCCTATAAAAAGTCTTCAGGAGAAGGGTCTGTATTTAACTTTGCCTGAACAGCTTTCTAAAGAGGATAGCACAGCTTTGAGAGCATTGTTGAGATATTTTTCAGGTGCGACTCCAACTTATGTTGCAAAAAAAAATCAAAATATTTTTAAAAAACTTGACAGGCAATACTGGATATATGTCAATAATGTAATAATGGAAGAATTAGTAAGCAGACTGGGCAAAGAAAATGTAGTATTAAAATAACGAATAAGTAGCCAAATATTGATTTTTTGTACAAAATAATATAATATAAGTGTCGAGGTGGTTATATATGGACAACCTGGAGGATAAGTTATCCGGTGAGTACGTTGCTATTAAGGCTGGGGAAAACGGGGTTACAATTATCGGGTTAACGCGTGGAAGGGATACAAAATTTCATCATACCGAGAAACTGGATAAGGGCGAAGTTCTTTTGGCGCAATTTACAGAGAATACTTCTGCGATAAAAATTAGAGGCA
>JAEZIU010000238.1 GCA_023436485.1 Bacillota bacterium
CAAATACATTATGACATAGCTGATTGGGCTATGACAGGCAATACTCTTGGTGCTATTGCGAACTCATTATGGTATTTCAATCCGTTTAAACCTTCATGTGTATCATTTTTTCCTCCGGGTGAAAATGGAACATATTTAACCCGGGTAAACCAGCACTGTTATTATATCCCCACTCAAAAGTATGCAAGTACCTAAATTAATGTATCTTAAAGAAAGGAAGACTAAATTATGAAAAGCTCACATACTCCATATTACAACATACCGGATTGTTACTTTGATGACCGTCAAAATAATAATATGGTAAACCCGGAAAGTTTCCCTACCGGAATACCTACAGGAGGCCCCTACGGCTCCACAGCCTTCCCTATGGGCTCTACTACGGTTGGTGATGAAATACCTTTTATGAATACATCAAACCAGCCAATGACACATTCTCAGGACATGAATCAGTCGTTGAATCCGCTGGCACCGATAACTCCCACAACCGAGCCTCAGGCAATGACGACTCAAAGTACTGAGTTTATGAACGGATTCTTAAGAACACAGATAGGTAAAACTGTTAGAGTAGAATTTCTTATCGGAACGGGAACTCTTGTAGATAAATTCGGTACACTGCTTGCTGTTGGTGCCAACTATCTTGTTTTGAGGCAGGCTGAAACTGATGACATTGTAGTTTGTGATTTCTTTACAATTAAATTTGTCACATTCTACCTTTGACCTAAACCAAAAACGCTCTACTTCATTGATTAGCTCAAAAACCGGCACAAATTGTTTACAATTTGTGCCTTTTACTATGTATGCACCTATAAAGTTATTGGGATTATATAAATACAAAGCTTTTTGGAGGGTAAAATGAAAGATCAAAAACTGTGGAGATATTACGACCTAATAAAATTTCTTACATTGATTAATGGTGAATTGTATTTTGCCCGTGCGGATAATTTTAAGGATAAATATGAAGGTGCAATACCAAAACAGACTTTCAAACGTTTGATAGAAAATTTCAAGGATTACGGCACAGCCAAGAATAAAAGCGATGTCAAACTTGAATTTCAGAAGATTTTTAATGAAAAAAGAAAAAAGGCAGCAATAAGCTGTTGGCATATAAATGACACCGAATCTGCAGCAATGTGGGAATTATACTCAAAAGCGGGCTTTGGAATCGCAGTCCAGACAACCACCGGAAGACTTGCAAATTCCCTGGTTATTCCCGCTGGATACAATATGGTAATGTGTGAAGTTAATTATATAGATTTTGACAAAGAAAACGATACCGACTACATTTATAATGAACTTCTTCCTTTTAAAAACAAAAGAAAAGAATTCATTTATGAAAATGAGTTTAGAATTATTCTCTATAATGAAAAAAAGGAATCAAGCCCCACTTCCTATTGCTCTGATGACACCATCCTTGCTGACGAAGTTAGCCGGAGATTTCATTTTGGGTTGGAGAATCTTCCCTCTGAAGGAGTAAAAATTAAAGTTGATCCCTCTAAAATTATTTTGAAGGTACTGGCTTCACCTCATATGAAAAAATACGAGGTGAAAGAAATCCAGAGACTTCTTGATATCATAAATAAGAATAATAATACAAACTTTACAATACGACATTCTGACATTTATGACAATTTGAATTATTAAAAGTAAAAAGGGCTGTTAACAATAAAAAAATCTATTGACCGGGCATAACTCTTAACAATGCTTTTTCCAACTACGGATACGCATTTTCATATCCTCAACACCCAAAATGCCGTACGCAAAGCCTTTCTTAACCAGTCCCTCCGGTAAGAACTCATCGTATTTTTCAAATAATGGAATCTCACCTTTATATATCAGTTCCATAGGGTCAAGAGGTTGTTTTTCCATATCATTTAGAACGCTGAAAAAATTTTCTCGAGCTGCCTTCATCTTGAACTGTATGAAATATGGTCTTGAGGAATCAAGTGCAGTTATACCCAGGTGTGGTGCACACTTGAGCTTAATAAACCTCTCCAGAGCCAAAAATGCGTATGTTCCAAGCCATGGAAACAAGCACCACATATCACCTCCAAGACATATTAGAGGATTTTCTGTCATGTTAGAATTAATAGCAGTATGCCTTGCTTCATCGAGTCTTGCTACAGAGTTTTTCATAAGGTAAGGGTAAACTGTATTTTCACGCAGAACATCTCTTATTTTTTCAATAACTTTTGTATTAATATCTCCCGGACATTGTCCAAAATATGCGGGAACCTTTCCTTTAACCTGCTCACAGTATACCAGATGGCGCTTGTGGTCAACCTCTTCAACTATCCAGACATGGCCGGCAAGAGCTATTTTTTCGCCTACAGGCGGCGGCATGACTATTGTACCAAGTTCCTGTGATTTACTCCTGACTGTATATTCTTCGTTCTCCTTAAACACGGCATAGAACTTATATGAATTTGTTTGCCTTTCTCCTGCAAGCCCGACTATGAGTCCACCTTCTTCGGTCCTCTGTATATGTTCAATGCTTATAAGATGCTTTAAAAGCAGTTTATAATCTTCCTGAGTTATTCTATGAAAATAGCTCAATGAAAGCACACGTGAAGCGAGCCCTGCTGGCGAAATTTCTCCACAGGAGGCCAGTGTACACATTGTCTGATGATATAGGAGGCTGTAGGGAAGTCTGTCCAACTTAGGAGGTTCGACCCATCGCTCCTCCACATAAAGCTGAATTAATGAAATCCCCTGCAACAATACCCATGGAATTGTTACCGGCAGCATAGCTCTTGCCTCAGGAACCTCTTCACGCATAACAAACCACATTTCCGGGGGTAAATCACGTCTGCCTGTACGCCCCATTCTTTGCAAAAATGAAGATACCATAAAAGGTGCATCTATCTGAAAGGCACGTTCAAGTCGACCTATGTCTATTCCAAGCTCCAGCGTTGCTGTTGTGACGGTAGTCTGGTATTGTTCATCATCCTTCATAACTGCTTCGGCAGTCTCCCTGTAGGAAGTTGACAGATTGCCATGATGTATTAAGAATCTGTCTGATTCATGATTTGCATCGCAATACTGGCGGAGAGTTGTTGTCACAGCCTCACACTCTTCTCTTGAATTTACAAATACAAGACACTTTTTCCCTCTTGTGTGTTCAAAGATATATCCCATACCAGGGTCAGCATTTTTTGGTGCCATATCTGTTTCCATATCCAGAACCGGCAAAGCTTCTGGAATATCCTTGTCTTCTGCAGACTGTGCCCCTTGAATGTAAAAATGCTCCATAGAAAGCCGCCATTTTGTTCCCTTAGCCTCAATCCTGGGAATTACTGTAGCTCTCCCAGTACCTGATGATAAAAAGACTCCTGTGCTTTCCAGATCGCCTATTGTTGCGGAAAGACCTATCCTTCTGGGGTTTACTCCCGCAATCTTAGAAAGTCTTTCAATCAGACAGATGGTCTGTCCTCCCCTGTCACCACGCATTAAAGAATGAACTTCATCAATTACGATAAACCTTAAATCACCAAAAAGCCTTGCTACATCTGCATGTTTGTGTAATAGCAACGCTTCCAGCGATTCGGGGGTAATCTGTAAAATACCAGATGGATTTTTTAAAAGTTTGTTTTTATGCGACTGTGCAACATCACCGTGCCAATGCCAGACAGGAATTGCAGCTTCCCTGCATAAATCATTAAGTCGCATAAACTGGTCATTTATAAGAGCCTTAAGGGGTCCAATATATATGGCTCCCACAGATTTTGGCGGGTCTTCATCAAAAAGCGTGAGTATGGGAAAAAATGCGGCCTCTGTTTTACCAGAAGCTGTTGATGCCGACAGCAGAACATTATCGTCAGTATTAAAAACTGCATCTCCTGCTGCAACCTGAATTGCTCGGAGGGATTCCCAGTTATTCTGATAAATAAAATCCTGAATAAACGGTGCGTATCTATTAAAAATATTCATATCTCAAATTCCTCAAACTCTTTTTCCAGCACTTCATCATTTATTTCTGTCTTAGCATATTCGAATTTTTCAGAACCTAAAAGTTCAGAAACATTTATATCGGGGTTTTGGTAGACTATATTGAGCAACTCAATAAAATCACGGATAACCTCACGAGGTGTGATATTTGTTTCTGCACCTATTCTGCTGAATTCAATTTTTATGAAATTTATCATGTCTTCCTGACATATGGTTAAATTATAATCAAATAGACCTGCGTGAATTTCTGCCAGTTTTTCAATCAAAACAAGCATTTCCTCATAAGTAAGGGGTGAGAGCTTTATTACAGGTGCAAGAACATCCTTTACATCATCACGTCCGAAACGGCCTTCTTCAAGCCTTGATTTTAATGCCTCGTAGCTAAAAACGCCGCGTCTTGTGTCCTCGATACACTGAGGTGTGCCACCCATTATAATTCCTAAATACCTGGCTTTTCCCTGCAATGTATCATTGTACATAGTAAGGATTTTTTCATAGTTGTACTGACGTGTGATGCTATTTGGAATCTTATAAATATTTACTAATTCGTCGATTAGTATTAAAAGCCCATTATATCCCGCTTTCTTAAGAAACATTGCAAAAAGCTTAATATATTCGTACCAGTCGTCATCTGTTATTATGATATTAACTCCAAGCTCGGCCTTGGCATCAGTTTTATTTGCATATTCACCTCGAAACCATTTTACTACCTTCGCCTTACTTTCATCGTCTCCCTTAAGAAAGGATTTGTAATATATAACTAAAAGCTTTGCGAAGTCAAAGCCATGAACCATTTCGTTAAGTGAACTTATAACTTTATATATCTTCTTTTCAACCAGCTTGCTAAATTCGCTGTCATTAAAGGAAAGATTACTTTCAGCAACTACCTCACTTTGTATATTACTTATCCACCTGTCCAGTATAAGGGTTAGAGCTCCTCCTTCGGGTCTGGTTTTGGTAGACATATTTTGTATTAGTTCCTTATATGTAGCCACCCCCTGACCTTTGGTCCCCTGTAAACGTCTTTCAGGTGAAAGGTCTGCATCTACCACAACAAAGTTTTTATCCATAACATAATTTCTTATTGTCTGCAGGAGAAAACTTTTGCCGCTGCCGTATTTACCTACAATAAAGCGAAAAGATGCTCCGCCATCTGAAATAATATCTACATCGTGTAAAAGAGCATTTATTTCGGTTTCTCTACCTACGGTGATATAAGGAAGACCGATTCTTGGTACAACTCCGCCTTTTAAAGAGTTTATAATTACGGTTGATATTCTTTTAGGAATTTTTATCATCACGCTTTCCTTTCTGCAAGACATCCTATATGAGTGAATTACATAATAATATTGTTTTCATTCTCTAATAATTTCTTTCAATTCATCTTCATAATCTTCAATTAGTTCCGGCATATCATCCTCATACGTGATTACAGTATCACCGAACATATCAAAGAGCTTTTGATTTATAGAATCAATTAATACAGAAGTCATAAGTCCATTTGATTTTACCAAATCACAATAATTTTTTCCGTATAAAAGACATTTCATAAACTCATACTCAATATTGCTTAAGTTTGCAGCATCTGCCTGAACTGCTTCCTTAGGTACTATTACATCGTTATTTATATTATCCGGTTTTGCTTCCATTAACGCAAATAAGTCATAATTTGTATCAGCTACAGGCTTTGCTTCAGTTAAATTTATCTTCTCAAACTCACCAACAATAAGCTTATTTTGAGTTTCAAGGGCAGTATCTCTGATATTCTGAAGCTTTGAAATATCAATTTCAATTTTGGGTACAGCCTTTTTCTTCTTATCTTCAAATAATTTATATGCGTCCTTATGGATTATATCCTGGTAAACCTTTTTGGGTTTGTCGACTTTCAAGGTAGATTTAAAACCATATATCTGCCTCATTGTGAAATCGATAGTTTTTAAGAGTTCTCCGATATGTTTGTTTTTTTCTTTTAAAAAGAAAAATCTTTCATAAGTCCATCTTCCATTTTTACATGTATATTTGCAAACATCATTTATTTCATAAACGCAGTCTTTATGCATCTCTCGGCTATAAAATACTGCTGAGTTAAACATCACATACTGATTTGTCATTACTTTCCCGAAAAACTTTTCATATATACTGTTTTTGCGTTTTTTATTATAATACTCAGTAAGCTCTGCAAAAACATTGTAAACCACATTTTTTACATCATCTGAATATAATTTGTAAAATTTTGAATTCTCAAGATTATATGATGATAAAGAATTAAGTGCAAAAAAAACTTCATCAGCATTATGAGAGTTAAAATTTATCAGGGTTAAAATTGTATTATCAAAATTAATGTCTGAAAAATCATCAAGTAAGGATTTTTCCAGACCATTATATATTACATAATCTTTAAGCCAGAGCTTAATATAATGGTTTATCTTAGGATCAATATCCTTATAAGCATGCCAGAAGCTTTTTAGTGTATAAAAACCTTCCTCTGCAGAACAGACTCCGATTTGATTTAATAGCTCATATATATAAACAAAAACAAAGGAGAGCGACGTTTTCTCTATTTTACCTCCACGAACCCTGGTTCGCCATGAAAAATATTCACGCAATTGTTGGTCAGTCATTGACTGATACGTTGGATAATATCTCTGAAATTCACCGCTGTACTGGTAGTCATCAGTAAACTCTTCCATAAACTTTCCTTGTTCATAAAAGATTTGCGCATCTGATTCATAAAGATGAGGACTGGCTTTTACTAATTTCCTCATTTCACGATATTTAGGTGGTGTAAAATTAGCCATTTGTGCTGCTGTTTTAAGTATAGGCTCATCCTGATATGTTTTTGACACATTATAATTACTATCTGTAAGCTTTTTATTTAATAATATAGTTTTTATCAGATTTTGAATATCAGCCATACGAACACCACCTTCGCACCTATTATATCAAAGCAGTATTAACTTGACAAATTGGCAGCCCCATAGAATTCCATGCATCCCTATTGGCCTGCTGGTTACATTGCCCACCGCTCGCTCCCGTATAGTGCTTCACATTTTTATAAAACAAAAACGCTTGTTTTTTCCGAAGAAAATACAAGCGTTTTTTGGCGTGCCCATGGGGATTCGAACCCAAGACCTACGGCTTAGAAGGCCGTTGCTCTATCCAGCTGAGCTATGGGCACATATTGGAGCGGGTAGCGGGAATCGAACCCGCGCAATCAGCTTGGAAGGCTGATGTTCTACCATTGAACTACACCCGCAATACCTTGTTTTGTCAGCGTTTAGGACGTGTCCCCCAGCTGACTTTTACTATTATACAAGGTACATTATCTTTTGTCAACATTTTATTGTTAAATTTTTTAACGTTTTTTATGTTCACTGTTTGCTAAACATAAAAGAATTCAGCGTCTACTTTTTCAGATGTTATATCCAGAATTGCATAGGACTCCGATAAATTACTTCTGGATTCACTTATACTTCCCGGATTTAAAACCATGCGGTCGCAAACCTGCTCAACCAATGCTATATGCGTATGTCCATAAAGAGCAATTTGTGCATTTTCCAGCTCTGCCTTTGCAAGTATACGATTGAGATCCCACTTGACAGAATATCTGTGTCCATGAGTCAAAAATATTCTCCTACCTTCAATTTCCAGAGTCTTTTCTGCCTCAATTTCTCCAACTCCAAAGTCACTGTTTCCATAAACATACTCAAACCTTTTATTCGGATACAGCTGTTCAAGCTCTGATACATCCCGGCAATAATCACCTAGATGAATTATAATTCCCACATCAGGATTTCTTTCTATTGCCCTTCTTGCATTAGCTATATAACCGTGAGTATCACTCATAACTAGTACTTTCATTACTAACATTCCCCCATACAGCAAAACCTGCTACAATGATTATTATAAATATTTTTGTAATTTTTCCTGCATCAATGCCAATGCCTTTGCACGATGGCTTATTTTGTTCTTCAAATCTGCACCTATTTCTGCCATAGTCTTATCAAATTGCTGTATAAAGAAAAGGGGATCGTAGCCAAAGCCGTTACTGCCTTTACACTCGAAATCTATAAATCCCTCACAGGTTCCTCTGACTACAAAGTGCCTGCCATCAGGAAATACCACTGCTATTGCACATACAAACCTTGCAGTCCTTTTTTCAAAGGGTACGTCCTTTAACATTTCCAATAACTTTTTATTTTTATCGGCATCACTTGCCTCAGGCCCTGCAAATCTGGCAGAGTAAATTCCCGGAGCTCCGTCAAGAAAGTCGACTTCCAATCCTGAGTCATCCGCCAATACCATACTGTTTGACACTTTACTTATTTCAAGGGCCTTTTTCATAGAGTTTTCTTCAAAAGTTAAGCCATCCTCAACTACATCGATATCAATATCTGCTTCATTCATTGATATAACATCAAGTGGCAGTCCTGATAATACCTGCTTAATTTCAACTATTTTTCCCTTATTTTTTGTAGCAACAATTAATCTTTCCATAAGACCTCATTTTGAGCCTTTATCAGCTCATGTATTCCGGATTCAGCCAAATTAAAAAGTTTATCCAGCTGCTTCTTACTAAAGCTTGACTTTTCACCGGTAGCCTGTATTTCAATGAATTCACCTTTATCCGTCATTATAACGTTCATGTCAACCTCTGCATTACTATCCTCGATATAACAGAGGTCTAAAAGCTCCTCACCATTAACAATTCCTACACTTGTTGCAGCCACAGTTCCTGTAATCGGCGTTTTTGAAATTAAGCCGTTTTTAACCAATGTCCTGCACGCATCTACCAATGCCACATACGCTCCCGTAATGGAAGCGGTTCTGGTTCCACCGTCAGCCTGAATTACATCACAGTCAATGGTTATAGTTCTCTCACCCAAGAGTTTCAGGTCAACTATAGTTCTGAGTGACCGTCCTATGAGTCTCTGAATTTCAGAGCTTCGTCCATTAAGCTTTAGTCTTGAAATATCTCTTTGATTCCTTACAGCTGTAGCTCTGGGAAGCATAGAATATTCAGCAGTTATCCAACCTTCTCCTGAATCCTTTTTGAAAGGAGGAATCCTCTCCTCAACAGAAGCCGTGCATATTACTTTTGTATCCCCAACTTCTATGAGAACTGACCCTTCCGCATGTTTGATGTAATTTTTCTGAATCCTTACCGGCCTCAATTGTGTATTGCTTCTTCCGTCATGCCTCAACATATTCCCTCCATATCTTAAAACAAAATAATAATAACCCAAATGTTCTAAAAAATCATCCGTATATTTAGATAAATAATTAACATTAATGTTATATCTTTTGTATACTTTACATAATTCTAGTTATCTATTACTTTGTTAAATGTCAAGGGAACGCTTTTAGCTGAAGCCACCTCAGTCCCTTCAGGCAGAGGCTTTTCCTTACCGTTTATAAGCAGCTTTATTTTTTGTATTCCTTTCATCTGGCTAATTGTATAATATATTTGGTTTAGCAGACTATCCTCTTTTTCTGAACCGCCGTAATTTGTAATCTGGCTTGAAAAGTCCAGAATAGCGGTACTTCCCTGTCGATTAAAGGAAAGAAGCTTTGTGCCTTCCGGTATTGACGTAAAATATGTTGTAGCCTCGGACTTCCTCCCCAGTTCATCAAATATCAAACCCGGTATGCCGTTAGGGTCTGTTTGAGATATTTGTACAGAAACGGGAACGAGGTAATTGTGATTGTTACTGTCATCTGAAATATAAAACAAATCACATTTCACACAGTCATCTTTAATTTGAGTGTCGTTAGAATTGATTAAAGTATTGCTTCGATTTCTGAGAATTGATAAGTCCGTTCCATTTTCGAGAGTTGTTATTTCTCGTCCTTCAACCCTTATTCTGACATCTGATACTGTTGAGAAACCTGTCAGTGTATACACAACCGAAGCTACCGCCTCCTGCTCATCCTGTTTACCCGATAAATTTAAAAATTCCTTGGAAAAGTCAATTACAGCAACCTTATCTTTTATGCTTATGCCTTTGATCTTAGTTCCTTTGGGCAGCACAGGATAGAGTCCGTAATAGTCCAGCTGTTCTTTGGTTACAGCTTCATCTACTAACCCAAGTATTGCTGCCTTTGCAAGACCTTCCTGTTTTGTAACCGTTCTTGTAACAGGGACAAGTAGTCCTTTTTTATTTTTGTAGTATAAAGTTATAAGAAGATTATTTTTATCAGAAGCAGGTACCATACCCTTACCTGCACCGTTGTCTATAACCAGGTTGTTTATCTGACTGCCTGTGTAATTACCGCTTACCATAGAGCTGGATGTTGTCGGAGCAGCTGTTCCGGAAGCCATAGCCAATCCCTTTGAATTGCTTGCTGTAGCGGAAGCTGTTGCATTAGAACTCTGAGCTGTACTTGTCGCAGAAGCATTAAAGGTTTGTTTTGCTGCCTGAATACTTGGCTCCTGTTCATTTTTGTGGCCAATAAAAGAGCATCCTGTCGATAAAAGCATAATTACCAACACAATACTAATAATTTTTTTCATATATAGTCCTCCTTAGAGTAATTTGAAACATATGGTAATTATAGACTATATATGCAAAAATTATTATTTCCCGTAAAGTGTTGGTAATTTTATGGTTTAGTTTTCCTTTATTTGTTCTTCCTTATTTTCTTGTTCTTTATTTATTTGGTCCAAACTCTTAACAATAGCATCACATATTGCCTCGGCAGTCTTCTGCTGGAAATCCCGGTTAGTTAGTCTTTTCAAATCATCAGGATTTGTTAAAAACCCGATTTCTGCAAGACTTGAAGGCATATTTGTATATTTCAGAACAACTAAGCCGGGCCTTGATACAGTTTTTCTATTATATGTATCCAGTTTGCTCATAAGTGAATTTTGAATTAGTTGAGCAAATTTCTGTCCCGTAAAGGATTTATCTCCGGCTTTCTCAGGGTAATACAGGGTTTCTGTACCTTTTGCTGTGCTTTTATCGAATGAATTATTATGTATACTTAAAAACAGTGTAGCATTTAAAGCATTGGCTATATAAGGTCTGTCGTACAAGCCCACAAATGTATCATCCTGTCTGAGCATAAAGGTATTTATCTTTTTGGCCTGTAATAATTTTTCAAGTTTTAGTGCAATATCCAAATTTACATCCTTTTCACGGGTAGACCCTCCTGAAGCCCCCGGATCAACGCCGCCATGTCCTGCATCTATAACAACCAGCCTTTCGCCTTCTTTGGCAGGTGTCAGAAGATTTACTTCCGTTTGTTTCAAATCTTCATTATATGAAGTATAAAAAGTAAACTCCTTTTTTACATTAAAATTAAAATTGGTATCCAATGTTTCCTTATCCTGTGAAATGGCTATGGAATCGACATAATCGTCATCAATTTTATATGTATTTTCTGCAAGTTTTAAATTTGCTGTTGCGGGTATTGTAATCGTATATTTTCCGCTTTCCTTATCGAAATTTTCGGTAAAATACTTTTTTATAGTTGAGCCGGTACTTGTTAATGCAATTCCTTTAAAAGCAAAGTAGACCCTGTCCTGATTGCTTACATATGTAAGGTAGGAACTTAGCACTTGCTTTACAGGTACTTTTTCGGGTTCGTCAGCCGGCGTATCCTTTACCGGTTCACTTGGCTTTTCAGGTTTATCATTCTGATTCTCATTTTTTGGAGGAGCAGCTTTTATTTTTTTTATATTTATAGATCTACCTTTACTGTTTACCGCTGCTGAAAGACTTTTTATATTTTTTATAAAATCAACAGGTATTATAAGCCTGTCGTTTATTTTCTTTGCTTGTGTTGAAAGCTTATAGGTTTTTCCGTCCATCTTTGCATTTATGTCATTATTTTTGAATTGAAGCTTTGATCCGTTATAAGAAACATCCATAAGCTGTGTTTTACTGTTCCAAACAACCTTGCCACCTAGCTTTTCAAACACTGCTCTAACCGGAATCATTGTTGTTTTGTTAAAAACAATTCCGGGAAAGTCTGTTTTTAATTCCTTACCGTCTATTGTAATTTTATAAACGGTGCCGGAATATTTCACTTTCTTTCCGTCATAATTCATAGTCAGCGACTGTGCTGCAAACACAGAAAACTGAGGTATTAATACCAAAAAACATCCCAAAATACATGCCAGCATTTTTTTAAAATTCGTCTTTTTCTTCATTTGTCTTCTGTCACCTCATAGTTTACCATTATTTTGTTCACTACTATTATATCTGTATTTTGACAATAAAGGGTTAAATATCAGACATTTTAAAACAAATGTAACCTTAATGTAAAAATTATGGCAAGATAATGGGTTGAATTGACCTAGACTATTTAGCAGGTAGGGATAGAATGCATCCGCAGTATTTTTGACGATATAACTCCATGTCTTTTGCCATCTGTTGTCCCTGTCTGAATCCGGGTCTGAAGTCTCTGTACAAAAATGTTATTCCGTATTGTACTGCGTATTTTTCTCCAAGTTCTTTTATTAAATCATGTTTCTGATACGGGCTGACAAGCAGTGTTGTGGTAAAAGCATCACAACCCTTTTGGGCAGCAAGTTTTGCTGTATTTTCAAGTCTTACACTATAACAATGAAGACAACGGGCATCTCCCATATCCTTCATGCCTTCCCATTCTGTCTGTCTGAAATCATCATCATATATTACGGGAATGCTTTTAATTTTACTAAACTTTTCTACATTTTCCCTACGTCTTGTATGTTCTTCGATAGGATGTATATTAGGGTTGTAAAAATACCCCTGTATATCAATACCTTCATTCAGAAGTTCCTGTACAGGGTACGTGGAACACGGTCCGCAACACATGTGCAATAGTACTTTCATGTATTATCACTCTTTCTTATATTATATACTCTAATCTTCATACACAAGTCCAAAATGTGCATAAGCACTTTTAGTTGCCATTCTGCCTCTGGGAGTTTTATTGATAAATCCTAATTGTATCAGGTATGGCTCATATACATCTTCAATAGTACCCGATTCTTCTCCGATTGAAGCAGCCAGGGTATCCAAGCCCACCGGTCCGCCCCCGAACTTGTTAATTATGCTCAACAGCATATTTCTGTCAACACCGTCCAACCCTATCTCGTCAACCTCAAGTGCATCAAGGGCATGTTTTGCCAGTTCAAGATCTATAACGCCGCTTCCCTTTACCTGTGCAAAATCACGTACTCTTTTAAGCAGTCTGTTTGCTATTCTGGGGGTTCCTCTTGATCTTCTGGCAATCTCGTAAGCGCCCTCTAGGTCAAGTCCAATATTAAGAATTCCTGCAGAACGTATTACAATTTCCTTTAGTTCTTCGGAAGTATACATTTCCAATTTATTTATTACACCAAACCTGTCCCTTAGCGGTGCAGTCAAAAGACCCGCTCTTGTTGTAGCACCTATCAGGGTAAACTTGGGAAGATCCAGCCTTATTGATCTGGCACTTGGTCCCTTACCTATGATAATATCCAGTGCATAATCTTCCATGGCAGGATAAAGGATTTCTTCTACGCTTCTGTTAAGCCTGTGTATTTCGTCTATAAACAACACATCATGAGTACCAAGGTTTGTAAGTATAGCTGCCAGGTCACCGGCTTTTTCTAT
>JAEZIU010000299.1 GCA_023436485.1 Bacillota bacterium
ATATTTCTATTACCAAAACTACAAATCCTAAACAAAAACCCGATCAGAACAATTTAGGATTTGGAACATATTTTACCGACCATATGTTCATTATGGATTATACTGAAGGCAAAGGCTGGCATGACCCTAGAATAGTGCCTTATGCCCCTCTTGAAATGGACCCCGCTTCAATGGTACTCCATTATGGTCAAGCTATTTTTGAAGGTCTAAAAGCATATAAAGCTAAAAACGGTCATATCCTTCTTTTCAGACCAGATAAAAACATGGCAAGAGTAAACAGTTCAAACGATCGCCTTGTAATACCTAGAATCGATGAGGACTTTGCTGTACAAGCTATCAAAGACCTTGTTAACGTTGATTCAGACTGGATTCCTGATGCTCCGGGCACATCTTTGTACATACGTCCGTTTATAATTGCAACAGATCCATTCCTTGGTGTAAGGCCTTCTGATACTTACAAATTTATTGTCATCCTTTCACCTGTTGGAGCTTATTACAAGGAAGGCATAAATCCTGTAAAAATATATGTTGAAAGCAACTATGTACGTGCAGTTAAGGGCGGACTCGGTTTTGCAAAAACAGTTGCCAACTATGCATCAAGCCTTAAAGCACAGGTTGAAGCAAAACATTCCGGATATACTCAGGTTCTTTGGCTTGATGGTATTGAAAAGAAATATATAGAAGAAGTAGGAACAATGAATGTATTCTTCAAGATAGACGGAGAAGTTATAACTCCATCACTTGAAGGTTCAATTCTCCCCGGTATTACACGTATGTCAACTATTGAACTTCTGAAAAAATCAGGAATGAAAGTTACTGAACGTAGAATATCAATTCAGGAGCTTTATGATGCACATGCGGCAGGAAAGCTGGATGAGGCATTCGGTACCGGTACAGCAGCTGTTATTTCACCTATAGGCGAATTTAACTGGGACGGTAAGGTTATTACTGTAAACGGTGGAAAAATAGGACCTGTAGCTCAACAGGTATACGATACAATCACCGGAATTCAAAGTGGAGACCAAGAAGATACTTTTGGTTGGACACAGATAGTAAAATAATTATTTTGATTTGATAAAGCCGTTGTTTTCACTCTGAAAACAACGGCTTTTAAATTTGAAGTTATAATCTAAATAATACAGGTATATATTAAAAAAGGACATTCTGATAAGTGCGGTATCAACTTAATATGAATTATTTTTTATTTTCATCATTTATTGCTTTTGCTATAACCTTCTATTTTTGTAATAAAAGTAAACTTTTTCTATATATCAAAAGAAGCTTTTTACCTCTTTGTGCTGCATTGTTTATTATAGCTCTGATAGCTTTTCCCAAGACGGCTGTTTCTTCAGCTTTAAAAGGTATTCACCTGTGGTTGGAGGTAGTTTTTCCATCACTTTTTCCATTTTTCGTTGCTTCTCAATTGCTAAACCGCTCAGGATTTATAGGGTTTGCAGGCATTATTATGGAACCTGTAATGCGGCCAATTTTCAACATACCCGGGTGCGGTTCTTTTGCGCTTGCTATGGGCATTGTAAGTGGCTATCCAATAGGTGCTTCTATCACAAGCGATTTAAAACGACAGGATCTTATATCTAAAACTGAGGCCGAGAGACTTTTGACCTTCACTAATAATTCAGGCCCCCTGTTTATTATGGGAGCTGTAGCTGTGGGAATGTTCAATATGCCGGCAGCAGGTTACCTTCTATATATTAGTCATGTTGCTGCGTGCCTTACAGTAGGGTTTATTTTCAGATACTACAAAAGTTCTGAGAAAAGTCCACAAAAACCTTATTTAAAGCTGTCACAAAAAATTAGAATTGAACTTAAAAAGCTCAAGAACTCTGATATAAATCCATATACTCTTTTTGGCGAATGTGTAAAGAACTCCATTTCAACGATCTTAGCTATAGGAGGATTTATTATATTTTTTTCAGTATTAATTAATATTCTGATTTCAAGCGGAATTAGCGGATGGGTATGTAGTACAGCACCGGCTCTTCTTGGCAAATTGGGTCTGGGACCGCAAATATTAGAAGGGATTTTTTGCGGATTCTTTGAAATAACTACGGGTGCAAACCTTATTAACTTAGCAAATGTTGATTTGATTATAAAACTATGCACAGTCAGCCTGATAATAGGTTGGGCAGGTCTTTCGGTGCATGCTCAAGTTTTAAGCGTAATAAACGGGTCTGATATCAGTGCAAAGCCGTATGTAATAGGCAAAGCCCTCCAAGGGATTATTTCCTGCATATACACTTTCATAGGTTATAAATTATTCAGCAGCTTCATTCACAAAACATCTTCTGTATTTGCCAACTCAGAAAAAGTATTTTCCGACAATTGGAAGAGCATATTACAATCCTCTGTTCACTCAGTCTTGTCAATATCAGTAATAATGCTGTTGATTTCAGTTATTTATTTATGTACAACTACTTTTGTGTCAAGGAAAAATTTATTTTAATTCTTCCCTGTTTGTCCTGATAACCTCAGCGGCTTCAGAAAGTATGTCCTCTACTTTATTAAGAACACCATCGGCGTACTCCCTTGCACCCAAACGTACTTCTCTGGCATTCTTCTGTGCAGCAGCAATAATTTCATTGGACTGCTCGTAAGCTTTTTTAGTTATTTCATGCTCATCCACAAGAGATGCTATTTTATTTTCAGCATCCTTCATTATATTATTTGCTTCTCTCTGTGCTTCCAGCAAAATCCTCTGGCGTTCTTCCTTAACCCATTTTGCCTGCTTTATATCATCTGGTAACTTGAGTCGCATTTCTTTAATTATTTCAAGTATTTCTTCTCTATCCAGAAGGCATTTTCCTGAGAACGGTACACTTGGACTTTTCTCAACAAGTTCCTCCAATGTTTCAAGTATAGTTAAAATCTCCATATCATAAACCTCCCCGGGTTATTTGATTTTAAATTTATCAATTATGTCTTTTTCTATACATTCAGGTACCAGGCCACTTATATTTCCTCCATGTCTGGCAAGCTCTTTTACCATACTTGAGCTTAAAAATGAATAGTTTATATTTGACATCATAAAGAGCGTTTCAATGTCCGGTGCCTGATTTTTATTCAACAATGCCATCTGAAGCTCATACTCAAAATCCGATACAGCTCGCAGACCTTTAATTATTACATTAGCGTTTTTTCCCTTTACAAAGTCAACCAATAATCCTGAAAAGCATTCTATTTCTACCTTTGTACTATCCTTAACTACCATTTTTAATAAGTTAACCCGTTCTTCAATAGAAAAGAGAGGATTTTTGCTATGGTTTATTAATACTGCAACAATAAGTTTGTCACAAATTTTTGAAGCTCTCTCTATTATATCTAAATGACCGTTTGTAACAGGATCAAAACTTCCGGGATATATAAATGTGTTCATTATTTTTTCATCCTTGAAATTTATATTCTCTTGTAAAAAGTTAATTTAGTTTTCCCGTAAATCTGCTGTCTGGATACACAAAGTGTGCCTATTTCCTGAGGCAGCTGATCTTCTATATCTGTTTCGACAGATATTAAAACTTTTTCATCCAGCACTCCATAGTTCTCAAGATCTTGTAAAATTCCTGGTACAATTTCCTTTTTATACGGAGGGTCTAAAAAAATTATATCAAACTTTTTACTTAGTTGGGAGAGTTTTTTCAGTATTATTTGCGCTTCTCCAAAAAAAACCTCCGATTTATCCATTAATTTTGTATGCTGTAGGTTTTTAGTTATAATGTCTGCACTTTGTTGATTCCTGTCACAAAATACTGCACTGTTTGCACCTCTGCTCAACGCTTCAATTCCAAGACTTCCGGTTCCAGCGAACAAATCAAGTACGTTTGAACCGGGTATATATGGTGCTATTATATTAAATAGATTTTCTTTTACCCTGTCTGTTGTGGGCCTTGTGTTCATCCCTTCCAAAGTAAATAACTTTAAACCTTTGGCACTTCCTGAAATTACTCTCAGCACTCTAAATCACACCTAACTTCTATTATGATAATGTAACCTTATCGCCAAAATACACGGCAAGGTATTTTTTCAGTTCGTTATTTTCCACAAGCCCCGGATCAGCGTTAATAATCTCCATTGCACTATCCTGAGCCAGCTTTAAAATTTCCATATCCTTATACAGATTGGCTATTTTTAATTCGGGAAGCCCGTGCTGTCTGGTGCCAAAAAACTCACCGGGGCCTCTTATTTCCAAGTCTTTTTCAGATATTACAAAACCATCGTTTGAGTGAGTCATAATAGTCATTCTTTCTTTTGCAACCTTTGAATTTGATTGGTTAAACAAAATACAGAAGGACTGCTCATCTCCTCTGCCGACTCTGCCCCGTAATTGGTGCAATTGGGCCAGCCCAAACCTTTCAGCATTTTCTATTATCATCACCGTAGCATTGGGAACATTTACGCCAACCTCTATTATAGTTGTTGAAACAAGAATACTGATTTCACCCGAAACAAATTTTTTCATTATATCTTCTTTTTCAGATGATTTCATTTTTCCGTGAATAATTCCTACATTTAAATCACTGAATACACTCTTGCTTATATCTTCTGCGGTAACTACCGCTGATTTGGCCTCAATCTCCTCAGATTCTTCTACTAGTGGACAAACTATATATGCCTGCCTGCCTTCTTTTACTTTTTCCCTTACAAATATGTTAATCCTCTCCCTCATGGCTTCTTTTACAGAGTATGTTTTAATTGGTTTTCTGCCGGGTGGAAGCTCATCTATTATTGATATATCCAGATCACCGTATAAAATCAATGCCAGGGTTCGAGGAATTGGCGTTGCAGTCATAACCAACACATCCGGATTCTGACCTTTTTCTGTCAATATGGTTCTTTGGCGTACTCCGAATCTGTGCTGTTCATCAGTTATAACAAGGCCCAGCTGCTTAAATTCTACATAATCCTCTATAAGTGCATGAGTACCAATGATTACATCTGTTTTTCCTTCCTTAAGTTTTTCTACTATCAACTGCTTCTGCTTTTTAGTCAAACTGCTGGACAGTAATTCAACAGATATACCAAAGTTATCAAATATGCTCTTAATGGATTTAAAATGCTGTTCTGCCAATATTTCTGTGGGTACCATCAATGCTCCCTGATAACCGCACTTAACTGCTTTAAACAGGGCCATAACTGCAATCATTGTCTTCCCTGAACCTACATCCCCCTGCACAAGCCTATTCATTACACGAGAACTTTCCATGTCCTTTTCAACTTCCCTGAAAACCTTTTCCTGTGCATTTGTAAGCTGAAACGGGAGGGATTCTATGAAGCTTTCCATTTCTTCTATGTGAGTATATTTTATACCTACTCTCGTGTCGGTTGCAAGGCTCTTGTACGATAAAAGCCCCAGCTGCAGCATAAAAAGTTCTTCAAAAACCAGTCTGAACCTTGCCCGTTCAATTTCCTGGGCAGAAGCGGGAAAATGTATATGTTTTATAGAAAAAGTTTTTTCAGCAAGCTTGTACTTTTCTCTAACGGTTAAAGGTATCATGTCTTCCAGCTCAACATCACTTATTCCCTTTATTGTCTCATATATAACTGACCTTATAATATTCTGTCCTAAGTCCTTTGTTGAAGAATATACCGGAAGTATTTTCAGACTCTTTTTCAGATCTTTGGAACCTGTTTTTTCAAAGACCGGGTTTACTATTTGAAGTTTATTTAATTTTCTTTCTGCCTTTCCGAAAAATATATAGTTTTCTCCAATTGTCAAAGAGTTCTTTACATATGGCTGATTGAACCAAATTGCCGAAATTTTGCCGGTACTATCCCCTATTGATACTCTTGATATGGTCATACCTTTTTTGGGTCTTGTTACGCTTACGTTTGATACAATAGTTCCCTCAAAGGAACACGGAACACCATTCTGAAGATCGGCTATATTCTTTATAGTGCTTCTGTCTTCATAATCCCTGGGGTAATAAGTTAACAAATCAAAAATATTGTTGATTTCCAATTTTTTAAATAGTGATTCCCGTGATTCACCAACACCCTTTATATATCTGATTGACTTTTGTTTTAAATCGTTAATTGTTATTTTTTTCATTACAACCTCTTTTGTAATTTACACTAACAATACTCCGGCTATGTAAAGTAAATTGTACCATATTATTCGACATAGAAAAAGGGTACATGGTCCTGTATATTGCCTGTCAAAGAAGTGTATCCGATTATCCTCTATAAATGATATTACTTTTAATTTAAAAAGACTTGCAGTATATGTCTTTTGTGTGTTAAAATAGTTATTGCTTGATGCCGAAATTGAGAAAATAAAATTCTCCAATAATAAAAGGAGGTGTTATATATGGCAAAGTGTGAAGTATGCAGTAAAGCAACAACTTTTGGTAATAACCGAAGCCATGCATTAAATGCTACTAGCCGTACATGGAAACCTAATGTAAGAAAAATAAAGATAATTGATAATGGCACACCAAAATCAGTTAACATATGCACAAGGTGTCTTCGTTCAAACAAAG
>JAEZIU010000037.1 GCA_023436485.1 Bacillota bacterium
GCTATATTCTTTTATCAGAAGTACAAAAAAGGGATGAAAATCGAATGCTTGCATTAAAAGCTATTGATGAAGCACTTATTTATTATTCTTTTGAATCATCACCAAGTACAAATAAAGAGCTTACGGATAAAAAAGCTCTTCTTAAGTAGCTCACAAGGAGTCTTTCTGAATTATGATTTCAGAAAGACTCCCTGTAGGTTTAATAAGTGGTTATACTTTGGTCACTCACTAATTAATAGCTGTTCTTATATATTTTAACTGTCTCAACTGACAATTGCGAAATGCCGTTAAAATATACTCTGAATTCCAATTGTGCTCCTGTTGTATTATAGAAGTTTAAATCAAAATCCTGAAACGTATCTCTTGCAAGAAAATCAGTTCTGCTTATTCTTCTTGATGCAAGTACTGTTCTTCCTTGATCTTTGCAAACATCTATAGTACAAACCTGAAGGTTATCATAATTATTGTTATCAATGGCCATTCTAAATTTGGCAGTTAACATTCCTACTGGCAGTGATGTAGTATAAGGTCCATATAACATATATCCTGAAGGATTAAGCACATTTGCCGCCCAATAATTTTCGTTGCCAGGGTGATATCCAAACTCATGCCCCATATATGTTGCACCGGCATAAAATGCTCTAGTTAATGCAGAAGATACTCTTGTTGCACTGTCAGATATAATTCTGTCTTTTATTAAATCTGCTGGATTTCTTAGATTACCATTTACTTTTACATTGAAATGAAGATGATTACCAGTACTTCTACCTGTAGTTCCTACTTTCCCAATTACTTGTCCAGCTTTTACATTTTGGCCCACTCCAACATAATATTCCTTTAAATGGCAGTAATCTGTTTGAACTGTATCACCATTTGTAGTAGCAGTAATGCTTACTTGATTTCCATATCCACCATTTAGATTTGCCATAGTAACTTTGCCTGAGTGTGATGCAATAACATAAGGTGTATCTTGTTTCCCCCCAACTGTAAAAGTACCAGTGGATATGTCACTGCCTTCATGGTTACCATTGTGTAGACTACATCTGCATCCCAAGCCACAAGTTCCGAAATGGAACATGTAAGTATTTCCATAATCGTTAGTCAAATTTTTTACCGGAAAAAGCAGTATTGGGTCACCTGCAGCACTTACTATAGGCACATAGCTCAAAATCAGCATAAAACAAAGAATAATTGGTAGTACTTTAATCTTTTTCATAGGTTTCCTCCTGAAAATTAATTTATGGTATGGAAAGATAATACTCTAAAATCAAGGTCTGATGATTGCATAATTTGTGCAATATTTGTGCAATATTTGTGTACAC
This sequence comes from Bacillota bacterium, assembly GCA_023436485.1. Classification (GTDB taxonomy): domain Bacteria; phylum Bacillota; class Clostridia; order Acetivibrionales; family DSM-1351; genus Ruminiclostridium. Next base: position 1,323 of record JAEZIU010000037.1, read on the forward strand.
AAACTTCTCATATAAAACACAATATTATTTATGATTATTTTAAAGCGGACTATGTCCCTTGAAAAACTGATATAGTTTTATTAAGAATATTACATAAGTTGGAGGCTAATATAATTTGATTGAGAATAAGGATATTTGAGCATTTAGCACTGTCTGAGGGTAAGACCGAAAACAGAGTATCAAATGTATCATGAGAAAGCTTGTTAATATTGTTAATAAGATTATGCGGGATAGAACTGAATACCGAGAATCAGTCATTCCAATAGAATAATGGAAATGATATAATAAATAACATCCGGTGCTAAGCTAAAAGACTTTATTGATATGGCAGATGAAGAACTTTTTTATGCTATTTTTACCTATTTTTTAAGAGGAGAAAGATTCTGCGATGGTTTTTGGGCCAAAGCGATAGATGAAAAGGTTTTTCTAAAGCTTTTATTGAAATTGGAACTTTTGCAGGAATCAAATACATAGCTTTCTAAACATAATAGTTATATGGAAAGCCATTAATGAATATCACCAGTGCAGACAGGCCACTAATTATATCTTAGCTATTTGAATATAGGGAATAGTATGTAAAACAATCACTAACAGGTTGAAATTATGGATAATATAGATGAATATTTTTATGATGATATCGAAAAAAACATCGGAGAATATCAGAGGTGCAGGACGGTTCTTAAGTCTATTTTGTTCCGGTAGATGGCTCAAATGCTCCTTCTTATCCCAACATGTTTTACTAAATCGATAACTAATTCTTCGTTATTGGTGCTATAAACAAACTGGCCTGATTTGCAGTGGACAAATTCTTTCATTGCCTCTTTTCCGTCAGGGATGACTTTGAGGACTGCAATATCATCAACATATTCCTTATTCCCAACAACATGGGATTCGGTTATTTCAAATTTTACAAATTGATTGGGGTATTGATTTCTAACTTCCTTCCATGTCATAAAATTCATCCTTTCATTGGCACATGAGATTTATACTTCTATTATACCATTTACGTCATCGTAAAAAACTTTTGATGCAAAAAACATTTAAACCGTAGTCATGCCATAGATTCTGCATTGTACCTATAGCCTCTATACCTTATTGGGTAAAAAATTAAAAACTTCTTTTGGCCCCCTGATATTCTCGCTGGTTTTCAGAGCAAGTTGGATGTAACAACTTCACGATGTGAAAAGTTACTTTTATCATGGTAGCATCATCTATCACCAAAATTAAAAATGC
>JAEZIU010000061.1 GCA_023436485.1 Bacillota bacterium
CGGTTACACACGTTCTGGTTAATGATCCTACAAGAGGTTACGGCATATTTATAGAGTGGATGTTAAAAAATATTTCCGATTCACCTGGAAAACAGGAAAAGCAAATGAACGTAGGTTAACTTACAGATAAAATGTCAGCAAGTAACATAAATATAAATGAAAACATTATAATTATTCCTCTTTTTGGGCAATAATATAATGTTTTTTATTTTAAAAGAAAGTTTTTAAAATGCAGGAAAATGTGCTACTATAGAGTTATACAGCGGATTTTAAAATTTCTCAAAAAATAATTACTTGGCAATTGGTGTAAAAAACTTGAAATAATGTCGAGTTCCAAATATAATAGATTCATGACATATAATGGAAAAATTAAAAACATGGGGGGTTTTCAGTTTGAGTAGTAAAAAAATAGAAGTCCTAATCGCAGATGATAACAGAGAGTTTGGAGACATTTTATGCGAGTACTTATCCAACCAGGAGGACATAGAGGTTGTTGGTCTTGCAAGAGATGGATTCGAAGCAGTTGACTTAATTCTTCAAAATACTCCTGACATAGCAATTCTGGACATAATAATGCCTCATTTGGATGGCTTAGGCGTATTGGAAAAAATAGCTTCATCCAGTCTTGAGAAAAAACCATTATTTATTGTTCTTTCTGCCGTAGGACAGGATAAGATTACCCAACGCGCTTTGTCATTAGGTGCGGAGTACTACATAGTGAAGCCATTTGACATGGATGTTCTTGTAAGCCGAATCAGACAACTTAAGGATAACACATATTTATCTTCAGCTAGCACTTCCACATCAATGAATTCTTCCATATCGCAACACAGAAGTGATACATTTATCACAGAAAAGAAGCCGGCACATATCAATAATACTTCAAGAAGCCTTGAGGTTGAAGTAACAAATGTCATGCATGAAATAGGAGTGCCTGCACACATAAAGGGTTACCAGTATTTGAGAGACGCTATAATGATGGTTGTTAAAGACCTTGACGTTATAAATTCAATTACTAAACTGTTATACCCCAGTATCGCAAAGGAATATAATACTACTCCAAGCAGAGTTGAAAGGGCAATACGTCATGCAATAGAGGTTGCGTGGAGCAGAGGCCAGGTTGAGGCTATAGATGCACTGTTTGGTTATACAGTAAATATTGGCAAGGGTAAACCAACCAATTCAGAATTTATTGCAATGATTGCCGATAAGCTGAGATTGGAATTGAAGGTTAGCTAAACGGCTTAAAAAGAGGGTTTCAAGAATTTTCATACCAATAAACTGTATGAAAGAACATGTAATACCCCTCTTCCATGCCAACAAACTATTAGTTTTTAAACCTATAAACCTTTTTATTTATTGGGTATGAGTTACCTATGAATAAGGAGGTTTTTTTATGCTTAAGTTGCAATAATTCTCAAAACAAATTTATGTTGTATTGTGAGACAAAGGGATTGTCAAATTTTTTTCTTACGTAATTAACTTGACTTGCGAGATTACAAAATATAACATATTAATAAAAACTATTAGGATAGTCATGTAAAGTAAATAAGACCACTTTTTAAAAGTCTTGTCATAATCCAAGGAGAATGATATATATGTTTAGATCGAAAAAAATTAAAATTATAGTTTTTTGTGTTGAAGCAATTCTGCTTCTATATGCTTTTATTGCACCATACAAATTGCTATCTCCTGCTTTTACTATCTTTAGTGACAACCTTATAAAATTACGTGTTGACTTTCAAGCAACTACTGGACCTCGCCATTATATTATAGAAGATGCAGATGTTTTAAGAACAATGACAAAGAGGACGTTTGGAGAATTAGACACTTCGGAAATAGAGTTGGTTGGAAATACTTCTTTTGAATTTGAAGAAAACACATTAACTGGAGATAAGATTACTTTGGTATATGGTAAATTAATTGGTGTGACTGATAAATATGCTAAATGCGGAAGTGAAACAATACCAATTTTTAGAGTGTATTGTTTTAAGCCCATAAATTACTCTTATAATTTTATTTTTGATAACACTATTTTTTTTATTTTTGTCTTTTCACAATTAATTACTATATACTTAATAATTAGTATCACATTTAATAAACAAAAAATTGAAAAAATTACTTAACTTGATATAACTTTCTTATCGTAGGGTTCTTTTGCTAATAGTAACAACATATAGAAGAAAAAATGCTTTCAATAGATAATTACAAGGAATTTGAGCCTTAACCTTTTGATAAATTGTTACCTCCGAATAAACAGGTTTTTTTATGTTTATCAATAATACTGATTTTAATTTTTTGTTAACAATTTAAAATTCTTCACTATTTTCATTCGGAATTGATATAATTAAATTGATTTTATGGAAAAAAATTAACTTACAAAGACAAGGAGTACTTATGAGTAGTAAAAGCAAAGTATTAATAGTTGACGATGATAGAAATATATGTGAGTTGATAGGGTTATACCTTGAAAAAGAAGGATATGAAGTCCTCTATGCTTATAACGGGCTTAACGCTGTTGATACATTTAAAATGCAGACTCCTAGCCTGGTAGTTCTGGATATTATGCTTCCCGGAATTGACGGTTGGCAGGTATGCCGTGAAATAAGGAAGGTAAGCTCTATACCTATTATTATGTTAACAGCAAAAGGCGAAACCTTTGACAAGGTCCTTGGGCTGGAGCTGGGAGCAGATGATTACATGGTAAAACCCTTCGAGCCTAAAGAGCTTGTTGCAAGGGTAAAGGCAGTATTGAGAAGATATGAGCATAAGGAAGTTGATACATTAGAAGTTGCATTTCCAAACCTGATTATAAATAAAAGCAATTATACAATCAGACTCAAGGGCAACCTGATAGAACTTCCTCCAAAGGAACTGGAGCTCTTGTTTTTCTTGGCCTCCAATCCAAACAAGGTTTTTACAAGGGAGCAGCTGTTGGAACACGTATGGGGCTTTGATTTTTATGGAGATTCCAGAACTGTTGATGTTCATGTAAAGAGAGTTCGTGAAAAAATAGATCTGGAAGGTCAGCCGTGGCAGCTAAAAACCGTATGGGGTGTTGGCTATAAATTTGAGGTGAAATAATGATCAGATTTAAAAAGACAATATTTCAGAAGCTTGTAGTGGTTTTTATAGGACTGCTTGTTTTAAGCTATGTAGTTACAGGCGGCTTTTTGTACTACTTTTTAAATGGTTTCGTTACAAAACAGCAGACTGAAACTCTTGGTGAGAGTGCAAAAAATATAAGGGACTTCTTCTACAACTATTACCTGCCAAATAAAAACAACCAACTGGTTCAGGAGATTTTCCGCCAAACACTTGAAATGTATAGTGTTTCAAGTAACTCCATTATTTGGATTGTTGATAATACAGGGCATATCCTTATATCTGTATCCAGTGATGATCAAATAAATGATGTTCTGAAGCAGTACATAGATGATTCGGGATATCCAAAGCTGCCGGATATAAGGCAATATATAAAAGTAATGAATAACAGTGGTAAAACCCGAACAGAAACAGGAAACTTTTTCGGGTTTTTTAGTGATGAAGCTTTCAAAAAATACGGAAGTTCATGGCTTACCATACAGATGCCCTTTGATGTTATACCAATTAATGGAAAACAGCAGACTATAGCTGCCGTATACCTGCATACTCCGGTACCTGCTATTCAAAAAGTAAGAACCTCGGTATTCAGCCTATTTCTTATTTCAGGTGGGGTAGCCATAATTCTGGCCATAATTCTTGTTTATGTATTTTCAATCAGATTTACACGTCCTTTAAAACAGATTAACAATGCTGCAAAAATAATTGCAGGGGGAGACTTTCAAAAAAGGATTGTTGTTAGTTCACAGGATGAAATCGGACAGCTTGCAGACAGTTTTAATCATATGGTTGAAGATTTGCAAAGGCTGGAAGATCTTAGACGAGGTTTTATAGCAAACGTTTCACATGAACTCCGTACACCTATGACTTCCATAAGAGGCTTTATTGAAGGTATACTTGATGGTACTATACCTCCTGAAAGGCAAAAAGAATACTTAATAATTGTAAGAGATGAGACCAACAGACTCAACAGGTTGGTGAATGAACTTCTTGATCTTGCAAGAATGGAATCCGGTGAGTTAACGTTATCGGTGAAGCCATTTGACATAAATGAATTAATACGAATTTGCGTGATAAAGTTGGAAACTCTAATTACCTCCAAAAATTTAGAAATAGAAGCGAATTTTGAGATAGACAGTATGATAGTACTGGCTGATAAAGACTCCATTGAACGGGTTATAATAAACCTATTACACAATGCCGTAAAATTTTCAAATGAAAATGGTAAGATAATTGTTGAAACTGCAAAGAATAAAGATAAGGTTTATATATCAGTTAAAGATAATGGTATCGGAATAGATAACGATGATAAAAAAAGAATCTGGGATAGATTTTACAAATCCGATAAATCCAGAGGAAAGGATAAAACTGGCACTGGTCTGGGCTTAGCAATAGTTAAGAACATTATAACTGAACACAAGCAGGACATTTGGGTGGAAAGTGAAATGGGAAAAGGGACAAAGTTTACATTTACGCTTGATTATAATAAAAGTCACAATGAAGATTAACACTTTGTTCATACTTTTTTAAAAATACACCATTAAAATAAAACTATAGAAAAAGGAAGGGGAGACTTCATAATGATCGACGATAGAGACGATAAGATAAATGAAAATGGTTCCATTAGTGACCAGCCGCTGAATGATAACGGCACTTATGAAGTAAACAGCAATTCAGAATCACAGGGGTCTGTAAATAAAACTCAGGACGACAACGCAAATAGCGGCAGCCAATCTGAATCAATGGGTCCTGTAAGTGATATTAAGGAGCCGGTGGATAATATAGCCGGAGAAAATACTAATCAAGATACTTTTGCTGGTAATTACAATTTAAACACACAAGAATCACAAACCGGAACACAAGTATTTGATACGCCGGAGTTAAGCGAAAAAGATAACGATTTGGAAACACAAGGAGTAACGAGTCCGGCATATAATAATTATTACAAGGAAAACTATAAAAAAACTACTAAAAAGTCAAATGCATGGAAGTATGTATTGGTATCTGCTGTCAGCTCACTTGTTGGAGCAGCACTTCTAGCATTGTTAATGCTATTTTTAGCACCAATTGTGCAGCCCCATATAAAAGATTACCTCGGAGATAATTTCCCGGGTCTTAAAACTGAGAGTACCCAGCCAAAAACCGGCGGCGAGCTAAAGAGAGTCGAAATAGTACAAAACGGGGAATCAGCCGTAACCAGCGTTGCAGAAAAAGTTGGTCCGTCAGTAGTTGGTATTAAAACAACTTATCAGAATAGCAATGAATTATTCGGAGTTCAGTCTGAGGGCGGTGAAGGTTCAGGTATAATAATAAGCGCGGATGGATACATCCTTACAAACCACCACGTAATAGAAGGTGCTTTGAATGATAAAACCAGAGGCGTAAGAAATGATGCAAAAATAGAAGTGTTCCTCCCAAACAGAATTGACAAGCCATATTCCGCAACAGTTAAAGGTTACGATTCTAAAACAGACCTTGCCGTTTTGAAAATAAATGAGACAAATCTACCTGTTATAGAATTCGGTAATTCAGATGACATTAAAATAGGTGAACCGGCCATTGCCATAGGCAATCCTGGAGGCCTTGAATACATGGGTTCTTTGACATACGGTGTTATTAGCGGACTAAATAGAACAGTTCAGTTGGATGGTGGAAAAAGAATTAGGCTTGTTCAGACAGATGCTGCCATAAACCCCGGAAACAGCGGCGGTGCATTGGTGAATATTAAGGGACAGCTTATAGGTGTAAATACAGTGAAAATGGTTGCAACGGGGTTTGAAGGACTTGGTTTTGCAATCCCTGTAAACGAAGCAAAAAGAATAGCAGATGAACTTATGACTAAAACCTACATTGCAAAACCCTATTTGGGAGTTACAGTAAACGAACAGTATACGGAAGATATAGCAAAGGCAAATAATATGCCGGCAGGTGTATATGTGGCAGATGTTGAACTGTTTGGTGCAGCCGCTAAAGCAGGTATAATGCCGGGTGATGTAATAACCAAATTTAACAATAAAACAGTTAAGTCCTACGATCAGCTTGAGGAAATCAAGAATAAGATGAAACCGGGAGATGTGGTGAAGATCGAAATCTTCAGAGATGGAAACACAAAAACTGTTCAGGCTAAATTAGGTGAAACAAAGTAAATAACATTTATATGGAAAGCTGTCTTGTGAACAATTAATTGTCTCATGGGGCAGCTTTTTTTATTACTTATATTTTTACAAAAATATAGGAAAATAAAAAAAATTTTAGGTAATAACTAAATTGTATTGCTAATGAGTAAAAAAAAATTTACAATTAGATATATAATCTAAGGATTTTTCTGGAATTATATAAAATGCTGGAGGCATATATGAACTTAAGCAAGTATTATTCACATCTAGTTAAAATAATTATATGCGCTATAGCTTTACCGTGCTTTGTTTACGGAATTTTTATGAACGCTATGAAACCGTTGGCTATAAGTGCTGGTTTAGGTATTGTATTTTTAGCATGTGATATTTGTGAATATATTGTTATAGATAGAAAAAATCGTAATAATATAAAAAAATATGGAAGTCTTCAGCAAAATGACTATCTTCTCAATACGATAGCGGGAAAAAGCTACTTTAAGACTTTAAAACTTCTTGTGGAAAAACAGAACCAGTTAGAAGCTTTAAGTATTACGTCTGAAAAAATTAACTCTACAATTGAAATTGAAAATATAATTAAATATGTATACGATGTATTTAAAAAGTTTACAGGATGTGACAGATGTCTTATTTGCTTCAAAGATGTAAATTCTCAAGATATATATTGTAAATATGAATTGGGCGAAATAGTGTTTGGAGAAGTAGGAAAATATTTTGATGAAGATTCTGTTGTAACACAATGCTTTAATACAAATTCCGTGGTAGTTAAATGCGGAATTAAGATCAAAAGAAGAGGCATATTGGGAGATAAACTTGTGATACCGCTTAACATATCAGATGAACAGTTGGGTGTCATTTTTCTTGAAACAAAAAATAAAGATTCCTTTAAAAAAGTAAACCTTACCTTTCTCCAAAGTCTTGCAAATTATGCAGCAGTTGCCATGTACAAGTCTCAGCTGATAAATGATGTATATTTACAGAAACAGGAAATAGAAGCCCTCTACGAGGAAACAGCTGCGGTAAATGATGATTTGAATAATAATATTGAAAACCTTAATAGAGCCAAGGAAGAACTTCGCCAAAAAAATGAAGAGCTTCTAAAGTACTCTGAAAGCCTAAATACAGGATATATTCAAACTGTTATGTCTTTGGTAAATGCAATCGAAGCAAAGGATGCTTATACCAGTGGTCATTGCCAGAGGGTGATGGAAATTTCATGTGAGATTGCTGCGCGTATGAAGTTGGATGAAGATACTATTCAGGATTTAAGATATGCGGCTATTTTGCATGATATAGGAAAGATAGGAGTATCAGCTTCAATTCTCAATAAATCAGATAAATTAACTGATGGTGAATATGAAGAAATAAAAAAGCATCCATTGATTTCATATAATATACTAAGAAATGTAGAATTTTTAAGAAACGGTTTAAAAGCAATTTTAGAGCATCATGAAAAGTATAACGGCGGTGGCTATCCAAATGGTCTGAAGGGTGAGGAAATAAGTCTTTTAGGAAGAATACTGTGCATAGCTGATGCCTTTGATGCAATGACAAGTGACAGAACATACCGAAGGGGTATGACTATGGAATTGGCAATTAACGAAATTGAAAGATGTAAAGGGATTCAATTTGATCCAAGAATATCCGATCTTTTTATTAATATGATTAAAGAGCTGATTAAAAACTAGTATTTTGGAGGTATTTAGTGAATTTATCTAATAAACAGTTAAAAGTACTTTTTGTATCCGCAGAAGTTGACCCTTTTGCAAAGACCGGAGGCTTAGCTGACGTTGCAGGGTCTCTGCCAAAGGAGTTATCGTTGCTGGGGCAGGATGTAAGAGTACTCATGCCGCGATACAAAAGTATAGATACAGAGTTGGCTTATGTTACCGATTTTCCAGTTGAAATGGGCGAGAGAAAAGAAACATGTGTAATCAAGGAAGGCTGTATACCTGTTTCAGGTTCAAAAGAAGTTAAGGTCTATTTTTTAGAAAACTATCATTATTATTATAGAGACGGTATATATTGCTATCATGATGATGCACAAAGATTTATAATGTTGTGCAAGGCAGCACTTGAAATGTTGCCATATATTGACTTTAAGCCGGATGTAATTCATTGCAATGACTGGCATACAGGCCCATTATGTCTGCTTTTGAAAGAAAAATACGCTAAACAGGATTTTTATAAAGATATTGCTACGGTTTATACTATTCACAACCTTGAGTATCAAGGAAATTTCAGTGCTGATACATGCAGCTTTATAAACGTTGAGGAAGACTTCTTTACGTATGACAAGGCTGAATTTTACGGGATGTTCAGTTTTATGAAATGTGGACTTGTATATTCCGATATAATTAATACCGTCAGCAAGCAGTATGCACAGGAAATTCTTTCAACTACTTACGGTGAGAAAATGGAAGGTATACTTAATAACAGAAAAAAAGACCTTTTCGGCATTGTAAATGGAATATCTTACGAAGAGTTTGATCCCGGAAAGAATGAGGATTTATATAAGGGTTTTGACTCTAAGACTGCACGGAACAAAAAGGATAATAAGCAGAAATTTCAAAAAGAGTTCGGTTTAGCTCAAAGCAATGCTCCGCTGTTGGCAGTTATTACACGATTGACACACCAGAAGGGTCTGGAATTGATTCTGGGATGTATAGACAGACTTATAAAAGAGAAGGATATACAGTTAGTTGTTCTTGGAATTGGGGATGAATATTATCATAATTCATTTACGGAACTTCAGAAAAAATACCCGGATAATGTTGCAGTTTTTTTGGAATTCAATCAGAAATTGGCTAAAAAGATATATGCCTCAGCAGATATGTTTTTAATGCCCTCTCGGTTTGAACCGTGCGGGTTAGGACAGATTATTAGTTTCAGGTATGGTACGATTCCTGTTGTAAGGGCTACAGGTGGGCTTGCAGAGACTGTAATAGATTATGATAAGGATAGAAAAAACGGAAATGGGTTCTCTTTCACAGAATTTAACGAAAAAGAATTTGAGGATACTTTAAATAGGGCAATACAGGTTTATTATAAAAAAAGTCAAGAGTGGGAAGAGTTGGTTGTCAGAGCATTGGAAAGCGATTTTTCTTGGAAGAAGCCTTGTATTAAGTACTTAGATTTATATAAAATAGCTATAGAAAACAAAAATAGATAACATAAGACAAAGAAGGTATAAAATTCGATGACTAAAAAGGAAAAGGTTCTGCAGATGATAGAAGTTCTTGATAAGCTTTATCCTGATGCGGAGTGTTCCCTGAAGTATGAGAATCCGCTTCAGCTTTTGATTTCTACTCAACTTGCAGCCCAGTGTACTGATGCCAGGGTAAATATAGTGGCAAAGGATTTATACAGAAAGTATCCAAATGCAGAGGCATTTGCAAATGCAGATGTAAGGGAACTGGAGGAGGATATTAAATCAACGGGGTTTTACAGAAACAAAACAAAAAATATAATCGCTTGCTGTAAAATTATTACTGAAAAGTACAACGGAAAAATTCCAGACAATATGGAGGAACTTCTTGAACTACCCGGAGTAGGGCGTAAGACAGCAAATCTTTACTTATATGAGATACATGGAAAACAGGGAGTAGTTGTTGATACCCATGCTAAAAGGCTGTCAAACAGGACGGGACTAACCAAGAACGAAGATCCTGAGAAGATTGAATACGATTTGCAAAAAATAATTCCTCAAAGCAGATGGGCAGATTTTTGCCATAAATTGGTTTTCCATGGCAGAGCTGTGTGCAATGCAAGAAAACCTGAATGTGAAAAGTGTGAGATAAATCATTTATGCAGTTATTATACTAAGAAATAGGGTCAGGACTGTTTTGATACATGGGGGTAAGGTATGCCTGGTAAACAGAAGATAACAAAAACTAAAGTAGAAACTTTTAATGAAGAAGATTTGATATTTGCACTCGATATTGGAACAAGAACTGTCATAGGTATAGTTGGAGTTTACGAAAAGGAGTGTTTCAGGGTTGTTGCGGCTGAAATATGTGAACACAAGAGTCGTGCAATGCTGGACGGACAAATACATGATATAGAAAAGGTTGCCGAGGTAATAACTCAAGTAAAAGAACGACTGGAGAAGACGCTTGGGGTAACATTAACAAAAGTAGCCATTGCAGCTGCAGGAAGGGTTCTAAAAACAAGTCAGACAAAACTGGAATACGATATTGAACAGGGACGTGAAATAACATCGGAAATTGTTGGCAGTCTGGAGGTTGACGCTATTCAGAATGCACAATTCAAGCTTGATAACGAAATATCAAATGAAGAAAAAATGACCTTTTATTGTGTCGGGTACAGTGTTGTAAACTATTTTCTCAATGGGTATGTTATTTCTTCGCTTGTGGGGCATAAGGGTAAAAAAATTGGGGTGGAAGTACTGGCTACTTTTCTGCCTCATGTTGTAGTAGACAGCTTGTACACTGTTATGTCAAAGGTTGGACTGGAGGTAATAAGTCTGACTCTTGAGCCTATAGCTGCAATTAATGTAACTATACCAAAGGATTTAAGACTTTTGAATCTTGTTTTGGTTGATATCGGTGCCGGAACATCAGATATAGCGGTAACCAGAGACGGCTCTGTAGTAGCGTATGGCATGGTTCCGATAGCAGGGGACGAAATAACCGAAAAAATTGCACAGGAGTTTTTGGTTGATTTCAATACGGCTGAAAAAATAAAAATATCTATTTCATCGGGTTCAGAAAATATCAAATATACAGATATACTCGGGAACAAGTATGAGGTTACACACCAGAAAGCTATAGAAATAATAACGCCTTCTATAGACTTTTTAGCAAGCAGTATATGCGATAAAATACTGGAATTTAATCAGAAGGCTCCCAATGCTGTGTTCCTCATTGGAGGTGGAAGCCAGATACCGGGGCTTACAAACAGGATAGCTGAAGGGCTGGGTCTTCCTGATAACAGGGTTGCAGTAAGGGGGAGGGATGTAATACAAAACATAAAGACCAAGATTAAAAAATTAACTGGGCCTGAATCAATAACACCTTTTGGGATAGCTATGATGGCACATCTACAAAGAGGCCAGGACTTTATGACTGTCACTGTTAATGAAAATAAAATAAAGCTGTTCAATTCCAAGAAGCTAATCGTATCAGATGCCCTAATATTGGTAGGATATAATCCTGATAAGCTTATAGGCAGAACGGGAAAAGCGTTGAAGTTTACACTTAACGATAAAGATATCAGGATTAAGGGTGAACACGGAATGGCGGCTGAAATTTTCGTTAACAATGAGCCGGCAAGTCTGGATACTCGAATTAATAACAATGATTCCATATACATAAAGCCTTCATACAACGGCATGGACGCTGAAAAAAGAGTAGCTGATTATGTAAAACACGCAAGGGGATTAACTGTCTATTTGAACGAAGACAAGATAGAGCTTGTACCTTATTGTTCAATTAACGGGCAGGTGTGCAGTACAGATGCACCTATAAAAAATGGTGATACGGTTCAAATTGAGGAAATAGTCACACTAAAGGATTTCATAACCAAATTTGAACTTGGTCTTGTAAGCAGTTTATTGCGGGTAAATGGGGAAATTGGCAGTCCTGAATATATACTAAAGCAAGACGACAGGATAACCGATTCGGAACATGAGGAATCAGACATGATACCTGCTCCTACTTATGAGGAGGTTAAAAAGCCACAGGAATACGAGATTGATTCTGCACCAATAAACCAATTTGAACAGGAATATAAGGAAAACAACATAGTTCCTGTGCCTGAAAAAGGCTTTGTTATAAATGTTAACGGTGAAAGAATTGAATTAAATGAAAACAAGCAGTATATTTTTGTGGATATTTTCAACTATATTAATTTTGATTTGTCAGTACCTAAAGGAAACATTATATTAAAATTAAATGGAAGTCAGGCAAATTTTACCGATAAAATTTCTCAGGGAGATAATATAGAAATTTATTGGGAGAATATGCAATTGTAGTTTAGAGAGGAAATATATGAATAAAATACAAAAATATGAAAAGGTTATGATTAACCTTTATTGGGTATTTATTGTATTACTGTTTTCTGCATTGATTTTCAAGCAGGAACTTTATACTGATGCTAATGTTCATTTTAATAAGAAAATTTTTCTTGCAGTATTAATAGTGTCAATTCTGGTTCTGAATATTGTTAAAATTATATTTGTAAAAAATATAATTTTATATTCGGATAAAGTATTTGACGTATTCAGGACAATTGAAGTCTTTCTGACTTCAGTATTCTTATTGCCATTCTCGGATGGTATAGAGTACCTTTCTCTTGTCTTGCCTTTGTTTTTTATAAGCATTCACAAGGGTAAAAAGTTAACCTACACTTTATTGGGATTTAGTGCGGTAATCAAAGTAGCATATATATTCACATTATATGGCATACAAGGCCCCTTTGATGCTACAAAAGTAGTGTATAATCTTTTTAGAATTGCGTGCATATACATATTACTCCTTTGTATATTTCGTATAAGTGCTAAAACCTATTCTGAAAACTTGAAAAATGAACAGGAAAATGACAGATTGATTGAGGAATTGGGTGAGAAGTATGAGCAGCTTGCCTCTGCAAAGGATAAAATAAAGAACCAGTATGAAAAGCTCAAGGATACAAATTTTAAGCTTGAAGATACAAATAAGAGGCTCACATCAAGTATTGCAGAGTTTTATACCCTTCAACAAGTGAGTGAGGCAATAGGTTCCATTCTGGATATAAATGAATTACTTAATTTTGTAAACGATGTAATAATAGGTGTAATGGGCGTAAACTATTCTACAATATTATTGTTTGACCAAAAGAAAAACAGACTCAAAGTCCAGTTTACAAACATTACCAAAAAAGAGGAACTTGCGATTTTGACTGATAACGTTAATTGTGAGCTTCTGCTTGATATATTACAAAATGAAAAACCACTGATAGAAAATATGGTTGATCCTGACAAATACGATTTTATTCAGTCAAGGCATATAGGTTCCTTCATGTGTGTACCTTTGAGCTTGAAATCCAGAAAGTTCGGACTCACACTTATTGAACACCGTAATAACAATACATTTAATACTGAAAATTTAAGGCTGCTTACAACCTTGGGAAAACAGGTAAGTATGGCAATTGAAAATGCCGAACTTTACGCCAACCTTCAGGAAATGGCCACAGTTGATGGCTTGACTGGAGTTTACAACCGTGTATATTTCCATGAAAAATTTGAAGCTGAATTTAAGATGGCGGAGGAAAAAGGATACAATTTATCTTTGGTAATTCTGGACATTGATTTTTTTAAAATATTTAATGATACATATGGTCATCTTTTTGGTGATGTAGTATTGAAAGAAGTAGCACAAACCGTAAAAAATAACCTGAGGGGAACTGATACTATTGCAAGATTTGGGGGAGAAGAGTTTGTACTTATCTTACCTCGGACATCAATACAACAGGCCCATGAAAAAGTAGAGTTTCTGAGGACAAAAATTGCAGGCAATATAATAAAAGATAATCTAATATCAGCTTCTGTTACTGCAAGCTTTGGAATAGCATGCTACCCTGAAACCTCTTCAAATCAGGTTGGATTAATAAGAGATGCCGATAATGCACTTTACAAGGCAAAGGAAAGCGGAAGAAATTGTATTATGATTGCTTCAAAGGTGGGTTAATTCACTTTTAACGAATTTACCATTTTCCAAAACATTTCATAATCTTCATCCGTATAGTTTTTTTCAGGTATATAAAAACTAATTCTATATAGTCTGGAATCCTTTGAGAGAAATACTTCAAGGGTTTTATAATTTTCTTTGGCGCCTTTTACTGTGTACTCCCAAAAATATCCCTTCATTTTATTGACTTCGATTTCTTTGGAGTTGAAATTGATAAAATCCGCCAGGGAATTTTCTTTTGATTCCTCGAGAAATTTACTGAGTTCGTAAGGCAGATTCCAAACCTGAACAAACCCTGTAAAGGAATTATCGCCTTTGTTTTGAAAATCAACGTGGTATAGAATTTCACTGCCCGGAAAGGCCTGTTGATACAATTTGAAATTGGAAGGATAGCTAAAATGAAATTTGTCTTCAGGAGACTTATAATCAATAAAACTCTTATATTTGCTGTTGCTTGCCTGAATATAAGGAGTAGAAGCAGGGTCATTGGCATATACATTTTTAATTGAGAAATCAATGGGGTAGGAAAAAGATATTTGACTGTTAACCGTTATAGTATAATAAGAGCTTCCTTGACAAAAGATACAGACAAAAGAAATAATACCAACAGAGAATACAATAAATGTTATTAGTAGTATAAGTTTTTTTCTTTGACTAGGATGAAAAAAAGAAAACATCTAACCACTCCCTTTGAATAAAAATAGCTTATCCTTATATATCTATTCACGATAATATAGATTTAGACAACTTTTTAGGTTAAGAATTTGTATTTCTATCACGAAAGTACTTTTTGCGGAATATGATAGATAGTAAGAGCTATTCAGGGGGAGTGTAATTATGAAAATAGTAGTTGTAAAAATGCCTAAGTTCTTTGGAAACATATTAAAGAAGGTATTTAAAATAGGCTAA
>JAEZIU010000065.1 GCA_023436485.1 Bacillota bacterium
AAAATACAACCGACAAGTACCTTGGTAATCTTACCTGTCATTGGCCCCTCCTATAGTAGCGCTTCCGAAGTTAGCTGACGGGCTCGGGCAATAGGACCTCCCTACCACTCAATAAAATAATAAAGAATGGATTAACCCCAAATCTTGGTTCCTCCGTACCTCTTTCGAGGATTCAGCTTATTCATTTCGTTATTATTATATTTAATTTATTACAGTTTGTCAAACTTTTAGTAATAAAACAGCAATTTTTTGGTAATATTTTTGTAATATTAATGATTTTTTACACTTTCTTCCACATGATCAAGGCATGCTCAGTTATTTTTTTGAAATCACTAAAGGTATCAAATTCATGTTCGGTATAACCACAATTTTCCCAGAATTTCACACCTGATGCATTACTTTTGCTTACAGAAAGACAAACCGTATTCACATTGTACGAATTCTTAAAATGATTCTCGAGAATTCTTATGACCTTTTTACCGTAGCCCCTTGATTGGTACGGTAAATCAATAGCTATTGAATTTAACCACAGTATATTTTCCTCAACAGATAACGAGCCTTTGACCAAGCCTATAGATTTGTCAATAATGAAAGAATCCTTCGTTTCTAGAAAAATATCTAAAAAGAATACATTATTCTGAGATATAAATTTAAAAAGCTGACTGGAAAACGTATCATAGCTTATAAAATTATAAACTCCGGTTGCATATTTAAATCCATCTGTATTTTCATAGATTGAATATATATTTTTGATACTCCCGTAACTTATATTTTTCAACCGTAAATCATCATCCAATATATCTACCTTTAACATATTACCATATCCTTACTGAACCAAAAGGTATTTGATACATTGAATTATACCAAAGAATTCATTGGAAAAAAACCGCATTCATTAGGAAATATTTGACACGCACCATAAATAGCTTTATTTTTATTATATAAACATTTAACATTTTACAAAAGATAGAAAGGAACAAAAAATGTGCCAGGTATTTAACGAAGATTTGTTTGAATGTTCTCTTTTAACTCTTTCATTGTTACTGGAAGTGTTTAAAAAAAATTTAATAGATATAACTGATTTTAAGAGCAATACCGAACTTAAAATCAATTATATCCAAAGTAATCTTGAGCATATAAATGAAATTGAAAGAAGGTCGTTTATTGAATGTGTAATTCATGAATGTATCGAAATTAATTGCAGTTTTTAATTAAAACTGTAAAATTGCAAAATCAAGTCATCTAATCTTTTACTGATTCTAAGAATGTCGTGTTTGGCCCATGGTTCATTATCCAACAAATCATAAAGCTGCTGCTTAAGACACTCGACTTCTTTGTTAAGTGTAAAAATATTTGTTTGCATTATGTAACCCCACTTCTTTTCTTTGGTAAAATACATACTTATTTTACCATTATTTTGTATTTTAGTAAATACATATCCTAAAAAAGTTATGATGAATTTTTTTGATAAACCAGTTTACTTTTTAACTTTTCGGTAGTATATTAAAATAAAATAGTTTGAAATTCAAATTAAGTGAGGATTAAGAATTATGAACTCGGAAACGGTAAACAGTTTACTTATTGTAGATGAACTATTTAGGAAACTCTTTGATAAGTATAATAAACTTGAGAGTAAAAAGTTTTTTAGTAAAACACTTGATGATCTTACTGTAATCGAAATCAATACAATTGTTGTTATAGGTCACGGTGAGGAAGATAAGAAGATGTCAGAGATTGCAAATACTTTGGGCGTCACCTTTGGCACTCCTACTGTAACTGTTGACAGACTTATTAAAAAGGGTTATGTCATGAGAAGGCGTGACAAGGAAGACAGAAGGCAGGTTTTTATTTCGCTTTCTGAAACCGGGAAGGATGTTTTTGAATCTATTATTACTATTAGAAATATACTTGCTGAAAAAATATATGGCATCCTCAGTGAAGACGAAAGAAAAGTCCTTATTAATATACTTTCATCACTTAATTCAAACTTTGATGATTTTTTTTGTTTCAAAAATAAGTAGTTTTTTTTTGTCGAAATACTTTGAATTTCAAATTATTTAGAATTACAATATTCGAGGTGGTGAAATAAAAGTAAAACGAACATCTATACAGAGAAAAAAGGAGGTAAAAATTTATGCAAGCACTGAAAAAGTACAAGAAATTTGCCGTAGTAGTTGCAGTTATTTTAATTCCATTGGTCTATAGTTTCTTCTATCTTGATGCCTTTTGGGATCCGTACAGCAAACTTGACAAACTTCCTGTAGCCGTGGTAAATCAAGATAACGGAGCAACTATCGGCGGCGCAAACAGAAATCTTGGAAAAGAAATTACAGACAATCTAAAAACCGATAAAAATCTTAAATGGGTTGTTACGTCAGAAGCTGATGCAAAAGACGGTGTAGAGAACAGAAGGTATTACGCAATGATTAATATACCTGGTGATTTCTCCAAAAATATTTCTTCAGCCGCCGACAGTGACAAGACTCAAGGTAATCTGTTATATACTGTGAATGAAAAAAGAAATTATCTTGCAAGTCAGGTCCTAAGCAGGGTTACATTAGAGTTTAAGGATAAAGTCTCCAAGTCTGTTTCTAAAGAAATTGTCGGAACACTTTTGGATCAGATAAAGGACCTTCCTAATAGTCTCAAAGAACTTGATAATGGCTTAAAGGAAATAAAAGACGGAGCTGAACTACTCTACGACAGCAATGCTAAGATTGTAGATGGTCAGAAAAAATTTAATGACGGTGTTAATAAGCTTAACAACGGGCTTACAGATGCCAATAATGGATCAAATACTCTGGCACAAGGTTCAAAGCAGCTAAGCGATGGTGCAGAACTGTTCTACAAGAGTTTATCCGGCGGTTCCGATAAAATAACCGGTTTGGTTAGTGGTTCAAATGCTTTTATGTCAGGTCTGTCAAATCTGAATTCAGGTTTAAATCAGTTGAATTCAGGCATTACTAAGGCTGCTCCGCAGATATCTCAATTGACTAAAGGTAGCTCAGACTTAAATAGCGGTTTGCAGTCCTATACATCCGGTGTTGACAAGTATATTGAATCGGTAAACAAGGTTTCTCAGGCTCAATCTGCTTTGGCAACCTCTATACAGAAGTATGTGGCAAGTCATCCTGAAGCCATGGCAGACCCTAACTTCAAGGCTGTAATCGCTACCTTGGAAGCCTCAAAGTCTGTTCCCGAACAGCTCAAAGCCGGCGGAGAACAATTATCTTCTAATGGAAAACAGCTTGCTGAGGGTTCAGGTAAGGTAGCAGGTGGAGTTTCTCAGCTGGCTTCACAATTGGGTTCTGTAACCGGAGGTATAAATAAACTTTCTGCAGGATCAAATGAATTGAATAAGTCATATCCAATGATTAATCAAGGTATACTTGAAACTGCAGGAAGCATAAAAACTGCCTCTGATAAATCCAAGGAACTTGCTTCCGGTGCTTCATCGGTTAATGCAGGAGTTGCAAAACTTTCAAGTGGTGTTTCAGTTCTTGCAGCCGGTAGTAAGGAATTGTCAAAGAATTCAGGTATTATCCTTGATGGTGAAACAAAGATTCAGGATGGTATAGGCAAATTGAAGGATGGAGTAACAGAAGCCAGCAGCGGTGTGTCCTCTTCCCTTCTAAAGGCTGATGGTAAACTAAACGGTACAGACGGCCTGAAGGAATATGCAGCAGATCCTGTTAAAATAACAGAAAAGAAGGTTTACGGTATTCCTGACTATGGTACAGCCTTTACACCTTATTTTGTGTCACTGTCCCTTTGGGTTGGTGCATTGATGATGTTCTTTGCAATTTATCTGGATGAGGAAGTAAGGTTCAGAAGGTTCTCTTCCGAATCTAAAGGCTTTATGAGATTTTTTGCATATACTTTCATAGGCATTGCCCAGGCACTTGTTTTAGACATTGTTATTTTAAAAGGTTTGCACTTGGAAGTTGCGAATATGGGACTTTTCATACTTACAAGTATCATAATTTCATTGTCATTTACATCTATAATGAGATTTTTACTGGTACAATTAAGGGATGTGGGCAAGTTCATTGCAATTCTGCTTTTGATATTTCAGCTTACTTCCTGCGGAGGAACCTTCCCTATGGAACTCGTTCCACGATTCTTCAATGTGCTTAATCCTTTCATGCCAATGACATATTCGGTTGATGCGTTAAGAGAAGTAATTTCAGGTGTTAATAATGGATCCCTGGCACATAACCTGATTGTTTTAGTTGCCATAACGATAGGATTCCTGATATTAAATATTGTTTCTTCTAAGCTAAGATACGGAAGTATTTCTTCTGATTCTGAAGATTTTATTAAAACATCCGAAGAAGTTTCAGCTTAGCTAAAACAAAATTATATAATTTACAAAATCCGTAAACTGACATAGTTTTTGAACTATGTCAGTTTTTTATTGGAAGCATATCTTTTATGTTTTTCTAGCAAAATATAATTAAATGTATTCACTTTATTATATAGCCAGAATCTGGCAGACGGAGGTATAAGCAATGAGAAACAGAAAAATAGACGATGACTCGCTTTTAACCGTTTTTGAGCGAATTATAAATAGTATTCCAATAAGATTTCAAAGTAACACCAGAGAGGATTCTTATGATGACAGTAAAATGTCTGAGGAAGATATTGAAAAGTTCAGATAAGCTTTTAAATTTAAGACTATGGCCGTATATACCCATAGTCTTTTTTCCTTTTTTATTAAATTATATTCACACCTGTCTTGACAAATATGTATTCTATTTTATATTCTTTTGTTATAAGAAAATAATATTCGTTTTAGAGATAATTCGTTTAATTTTATATGAGGTGATTATATG
>JAEZIU010000101.1 GCA_023436485.1 Bacillota bacterium
ATTCAATGTTATTATTACACCGTCTCCTGATACATCTGTCAAACCCGAAATAAATTTTAGATAATCCAGCTCATTTTTTAAGCTGTTGCTTGAATTTGTTCCCGGGGAAGCTTTCAGGAAGTCTTCCTTTTTGTGTTCCAGCTCAGCTATCTGCGTCTTGTACTGCTCTCCTTCCTTAACTTTCGTATCAAGCTGATTTTTTAGTCTGCTATAGTCAAGGGTAAGAGCAGACTGTTTTTGCATGCTAACAGTACTCCTTATTTGTACTGTAACGAGCATCCCAAAAACGGCAAATATGATAAATAGAATAATTAAATTGTCTTTTACCTTCATTATAGCCTCTTTAGTATTCTTTATTATTTTCTCATTAGTTCCCTTATATAATTTTACTTTTTATACACAGTTTTTTCAAGGAAAAAACATTTTTAGTTATTTTTTAAGTTTTCATTGACAAAATTATATAGTCTATTGTATACTAATATTCGTCTTAGGGGAGTAGCGCAATTGGTAGAGTAGCGGTCTCCAAAACCGTCGGCTGCGGGTTCAAGTCCTGTCTCCCCTGCCAACATAAAAGCCTAGAGCTGTAAAGCTTCTAGGCTTTTTGTATTTGTTTAAAAATATCAATTTTTAGGCTATAAACCTTCCTATTGGGGACAAATTGAGTATACCTTAAACTCCCCTTGCCTCTGGAGGCCAAATAAATTTATGAATTTGAAGGCTCAACCTCACATTCAATTTATATGTTTCGAAGTAAGCATTATTTCCTTTTAACATATTAACTATTTCAACAGAATTCAGTTTCCCGAAAACAGGAGAGAAATTAATAGTAACACCTGTTTGGGATAAAACGCGGCTATGTTCCTTAATACAATTTAATGCGAATTCCAAATCCCTTTGGCTGCCAACTACAAATTTTATTTCATCTTCCGAACCTAATAATTTGAAATTTTCATAATAGATATTATAGTCTGACATTCCAGAGTCAGGGCATTTGACATCAAGAGCATAGTTCAAGCGAAAGCTAGCATTATCTGTAAAATCATTTATTTCGTTCTGAGTATATATAGGACAGCTTCCGTTGGTCTCAATCCTTATAACAAATCCTTTCGCTGCTAGATATAATGGAAGATACCTCTTGACCTTATCAAATTCAAGAGGCTCTCCACCCGTGCACAAAACATTTCTGCAATTATAGCTGTGTAATATATTAACTATTTCATTTGGTTTAAGTACTTGAGTCTCATTGCCAAATTCGTTATAGCTATACTTAGTATCACAATAATTGCACCTCAAATTACATCCTGCAACCCGTACAAATGTCATTACTGAACCCGCAGATATTCCTTCTCCTGAAACGCTGTTAAAGATCTCAATAATAGGTATACTATTCTCTTCAAATTGCTGTAGATTCATATTATACCCCTCTTGTAACTTCAGCAAAGCTAGTCGTAGTTTCCCAAACTCTTATGCTTTCAACCACAATATCACTACCGATTAATTCCTGAGTCAGATCATCAAAAAAACTAGCTGCCATTTCCTCAGCAGTAGGTCTATAATTAACTTCTGCTACTTTTTTTCCACTATCCTTTAGCAAGTCTGCAATCTGACGTTCTACAGAATCATTGGAGTTGCACCAGAACATAAAGGCATGATCCAGCGGTTCAATTATTTTTCTCTGAACTATTGCTTTAAGGTCAGAAAAGTCTATTACCATACCGTCAGAGTGTAATGTGTTTTCAATTACCCCATTATTTTTTCTCGATATTTTAACTTGCAACCTATATGTATGACCGTGTAGGTTTTTACACAACCCTCTGTGATCTGATAACATGTGTGCCATATCCCAAGAAAATTCTTTTGTTATGGATATCTTCCCCATTCATTTTTCTCCTAACTTCAACATAATATAATGAATCAAATGTTTTACCTTAAAGCCCCATATATGTTATTGGATCTTTTAACCCTGCCTCTTCAAATGCCTTTAATCTCAGTGAACAACTATCACATGTCCCACAAGCTAACTCTTCACCCCGGTAACATGTCCAGGTGAGACTATAATCTACTCCTAATTTAATACCTAATTTTATCTCATCTGATTTAGACATACGTACCAGAGGAGCATGAATTTTCATTTTTTTACCTTCTTCTACAGCACACACCGTTCCAAAGTTAATTGCATTTTCCATAGCATCAATAAACTCTTGTCTACAATCTACATATCCCGAGTAATCAACTTCACTTACCCCAATAAATATATCTTGGGCACCGACTACCTCTGCGTAAGACGCAGCAAAGGATAAGAATATCATATTACGTGCAGGAACATATGTTATTGGGATTTTATTCTTATTTATATTACTATCAGGGACACCGATATTAGCGTCAGTTAGTGCAGAACCCCCCCATGCATCCATGTTGGTATTAACAACAATATGTTCTTTTACGCCTGCATTTTCCGCAATTATCTTTGCACAATCAAGTTCTTTATAATGCCTCTGCCCATAATTAAAAGATATAGCATATACTTCGTATCCCTCAGATTTTGCTATGTATAAAGCCGTTGTGGAGTCCATTCCTCCTGATAATAAAACTACTGCTTTTTTCAACTTATCAAACCCTTTCATATTTTAACGATAATACCAATAATTTACCATTAATACACATTAATTTCAATTTAATTTCCACAATTACGACCAATTAGCCATAATTATTATATAATCCGAATTAACATATAAAAGTGTTATATGATAAATAGGCCACTTCAATCAATTTTTTCTCTGCATACCTTTGATTTACTGGTGTCAAAAGAAAAATGATTAAAATGACCTATTAAAAAAGACTGATATACTATTTTTGCTAAATTTGGAATGTAAACTAACTTTTTCTGTTTAACGGCAGTAAAGCTAGAATCTGTCATGTCTTACTTGAATATTGTGCTTGTCAGGATGACTTTTGCAGGATGCAAAAAGGACAAGGTTATGGAAGGTCAAGTGTACATAACTATACTAATACTTTTTATTCAAAACCTAATTTCTGGATGTCAAAACTACCGTTAAACTAAAAAATTTTTGTTTCGAGGAGATGTCATTCTAAGATTGATTAAACTTAATTATGGAACAGAATTGAAATATTGCTGAATTACAAAAGTTATTATAGCACTGAAAGCCCCATAAATCAATAGTTTTGGCATATTATGTGCATATCTTATTTATTACATATTATTTGATTTTTTGACATAATGCTTGATTATTCGTAATTAAATATTATATATTTACATAAATTGCATAACTTTTTATAATTTATTACTGATTTCTAAAAAATTATTTTTTAGCTTCGTTATTTATTGTTATGCCACATTTATAAACTTTCCTGAACCACCCGTAATGATCTGACCCCAAAAAGTTAGACAAAATTTATTAGGCAACTAATGAGGATTGAATTCTGTATTGTACAGGACTCAGTCCTTTTAGTTTGCATTTAATCCGTTTATTATTGTAGTAATTTTTATATTTTATCAGCTCTTTCTTGAACTGCTAAACAGATTCAAAATCACGTAAATATAAAAGTTTTGATTTCAGTAATCCAAAGAATTTTCCATAATTTGGTTATAGTGACAGTACGGAGTCGCTGAACCTCAGCGATGAGATCCTCATCTTTTTGCTTTTCTTTTATTGGCTCTTTATCTTTTTTTACACCACTCATATGATTTGCTCTACCTCGTCGTTCTTCATATAGGGCAGACATGCCTTCCTCTAGGGATATACGTTCCCAATTACAGACAGTTGTATAAGAGGGAATATTAAAATGGGCAGCGGTCTGTCTTGCAGATGATCCTGTACTACTCATATATTCTACAACAGATGCTTTGAAGTCACCAGTATAGTTTCCATTTGTAGTACATAGTCCTAAGACCCCATGTTCCTGATAAGCGGCATACCATTTTTTCACATCTCCTTTATTTACAAAATATATTTAGGCTAGCTCCTTGAAAGATATGCTTCCTTTGTGATAATGTTGAACAATTTCAAGCTTAAACTCGATATTGTACTTCTTCTTAGACACGAAAAGTGCACCTCCAATGTTAGCTTTTAAGATTTAACGTCTAACATTTGGGGTGCACTTCATAAACCGGGTGGCTTGTGTTAGCCCTATAAGGGCTTGTTAC
>JAEZIU010000112.1 GCA_023436485.1 Bacillota bacterium
TTCATCTACTATATGGCGCTGCTTCTGAATCCAAAAGCTCTGCTCATTAAATGGGTAATTGGGAATAGAAATATTATCTGCTGCAGTGTTGTTGTACAATAATTCCCAATTAATTTTTCCACCGGCATTGAATTGATTAACCACTGTTTTCACCAATATATAATATAAAGACTCATTTCGGTTCAAATCTATAAAATCTGATTCGAGGTCCAGATCAATACCGTCGATATAATGTTCTGACTGAATATTCATTACGCTTTCAATCAATGTTGAAAGATCAGTCATCTTTTTCATTTTCTCACTTACTTGCAATAAATCTTGATTGGTTAACTTTTCTTCGGCACAAAGTAACTGTAATCGTGTAATATTGTTTCCATATACTTTGTATTTTTTAATGCCGATTAAATCTAATAACTTAAAGAAAGCAGCCTTTAAAATAAATTCCCCAAGAGACTTACACTCCTTACAAACTTCGGATATTGGCTGTTTAATTCCCATTCTTTCACATAACTGATCGGTTAATATTTTATGTTGATAGCATGAATCATACAATGATAACCATTGTTGAATGCTGCTACTTTCTTCACAGCTAAACATCTGTCCTATTACCTTATTACCGTCAATTGTCAGGGTGCTAATGATCTCTTCAAGCCCTTTAAGCAATTCTGATTTATTATCCGCACATATTGCTGCCCGATGTGGATATTGGCTTCTTGAAATATTGTTTACTCTACAAATATTCCTTACATCGTCTTCATTCTCTTTTTCAATAAAATCCAGCATCTCTGTAGCCAGTTTTAATAATGACTCCTTATTTTTTGCCGAAATAGCCAGTGCCATTGTTTGATTTTTTTCCTTCACTGTAGCATGATTTTCTTCTATATATTTTTGAAGAATCACATGAGCATTGGTACCACTTGCCCCGAAAGAACTAATACCTGCAAGTTTGATTTCTTTATCCCAAGTCACATTTTCTTCTGCTACTTTAATAGTTTGGTTCTCCCAATCAATCTTTTTATTCTTCTCAACAATATTTATACTTCTCGGAATCATACCTTTTTCCATAGAAATCAGAACTTTAATAACACCTGCAATTCCTGCGGCGGATTCCAAGTGTCCCAAGTTTGTCTTTACACTACCCACAAGCAATGGATTTTTACGCATTTCAAACACCGTTTGCAATGCTTTTACCTCAATCTGATCTCCCAACTGTGTTCCGGTTCCGTGTGCCTCAACATAATCAATATCATCCACTCCGACTTCTGCCTTTTTCAGGCAAGAAGAAATCAGCTCTTCCTGAGCCTTACCACTTGGTACTGTCAATCCGCTGCTATTCCCGTTATGGTTTACACTACTTCCTCTGATAACCGCAAGTATCCTTTTACCTTCTGCCTTTGCCTGCCCCAGCTTCTGTATTACCAGTATCCCGCAGCCTTCTCCACGCACATATCCGTCCGCGCTGTTATCAAAAGTTTTACACTTTCCCGTTCTGGACAACATCTGTGTCCTCGAAAACTTTATGTAAAGTTCCTCCGTCAATATTACATTGACCCCACCTGCCAAGGCAATATTACAGTCTCCATCTTTCACTGCTTTGATAGCAGAATCAAGTGCAACTAAAGAAGAAGAGCAGGCTGTATCAATGGTTATCGTTGGACCGTGAAATCCAAAAACAAAAGACACCCTTCCTGCAATATTATTCAAAACAGACCCGAAATGAGTATAACGATTGATATTTTTACCTTGATCCAAACGAGTCTGTAATTGCATATAATCATCCATCGTTGCTCCGATAAAGACCCCTGTATTTGAGTGTTTCAATTTTTCTATTGGTATAAAGCTATTTTCCATAGCTCTCCAAGCAGTTTTTAAGACCAGTCTCTGTTGGGGGTCAATACTATGACTTTCTATGGGAGTAATGCGAAATGCATTGCAATCAAACTTATCAATATCTCTCAAGAAAGCTCCATGGTAAGCATAGGCTTTTCCAGCTGCATCAGCATCTTCATTATAAATTTTCTTCCATTCCCATCTGTCCTTCGGTATTTCTTCGATAACGTCCTCACCGTTTTCCAATACGTCCCACAGTTTATCGTTAGTATTAATACCCTTGGGCAGTTCAAAAGCATATCCTACAATTGCAATATCATCATCGCTTATCCTATGCATCTGCCATTCACCCCTTCCTTCTCTTTAAATACTGACTTCTTTTGTTTATATGTGCATCATTTCTGTTTGTTTGCTCATTCTGCACTTTTTCGCCGCTAATATAAGCAGCCATTTTACGGATAGTACTGTATTTCAATAGTTTTATTATATCTATGCTCTTACCAAAAAGTTCCTCAAGTTCTATGACAAGCTTGTTAAGAAGCAATGAATTTCCTCCCGCTTCAAAAAAGCCTAATTCCACTGAGTAAACAGTCCTTTTTAAAATCCTTTGCCATACCTCTTTTATCTGCTTTTCCAAGTCACTTTCTTCTGTTGTTACTGCCACGTTTTCATTTGCAACTACGCTTTCCATCATATTGCTTATTGCTTTTTTATCAATTTTTCTATTAGCAGTCATTGGCAAATCATCAGCAATAATTATATGACTTGGTATCATATATTCAGGGAGATAGCTCTCAATGAATTGTTTAATCTCGCTCTTATCAGGAGCAATTCCAATTTGGGGAACCACAACAGCAACTAGGGAATAACCGTTATTCTCTTTTATTCTTACAACCGCAACTTTACTAATAGCTTCATGCTTTTTGAATACATTCTCTATTTCAGAAAGCTCAATACGGAACCCCCTGATTTTTATCTGATTATCTTTTCTTCCCAGAAATTTCAAATTTCCATCACCATTAAAATATGCCCAGTCTCCGGTTCTATAATATATTTCACCATCGGGGAGCTTTAACAACACTTCCTCCGTCATATGAGGATTATTATAATAGCCTTTAAAAACCCCTTTACCACCTATTAATAACTCGCCCGGAACACCTAGTGGAAGCGGCATGCCTTCCTCATTTACAACCATAACTTTTGTATTGGCAATTGGTTTTCCGATTAAAAGATTACTGCATGGCCGTGGGAACTCATATATGGTTGACCAGATAGTGGTCTCTGTCGGTCCGAAAACATTAAAGACTCTCCCAGCCATTTCTTGCATTTTTTCTACTAAGTCCAACTCATATCCTTCTCCACCGCAAAGACAACTTTTAAGCAACGGTGCACAAGTTTTCTCTTTGATAAAGTAGTCATAAAGCATATTAAAAGATGACGGTGTGGCCTGCATAACAGTTACACCCTTATTTTTTATAGTTTGCAATATTTTTCTTCCATCCAAAGCCTCTTCATGGGTTGTCAGAACAACCTCAGATCCAACTGTTAACGGCAAGAACATTTCCAACAAAGATATATCAAAAGAAATAGATGTAATTGCTAATACTTTATCTTCTGAAATCAATGCTATCTGTGTTTTCATATCTTGTAAAAAATTCATTAAAGCTACCTGACTGATAACAACACCTTTTGGCTGGCCTGTGGAGCCTGATGTATAAAGGACGTAGGCAGGTATATCTTCTTTATTTGAAGTATTAAAATCGTTCATATCCTCTTCTATCTTGGCTTTACCATTTATATCCCATTCTTCAATAATATCTTCGATTACGATTTTATTAACTTCATTATCGACGCTGCTTTTTAATGACCTCTCAGTCAAAATAATAGACATACCCGTGTTGTTTATTATATATTCTTTTCTGTTTACAGGAAAATGTGGATCTATTGGTACATATACCGCTTCAATAGACCAAATAGCCAATATTGCCGGAATCAGGGAACAGCTTTTATTCAATAACACTCCAACGTAATCCCCCTTGCCAACACCAGCTTGTTTCAACCATTTTCTTATATAACAAATCAACGATCCCATTTCTTCATAGCTTATATGCTTCTCACCGCAACATATTGCAGTTTTATCCTTTTGTATTGAACACTGCCTACTAATTACTTCGAAAACAGATGATTCTGTTATTTCTTTCTGTGTACTGTTTATGTTATCTATAGCCTCCCGGGAATGACCGAACAGTAACGGAACCCTTTCTAATACGGTATCTTTATCACAGCAGATGGATTTAATTAGTCCCTCAACCATCTCAGCAAATGATCTGATCTGATATTCTTCAAAGAGTTGTGCATTATACCTGTATTCCAGACTGTACTTTTCTTCTGATTCTGATATCCACACTATCAGATCGTATTCGCCGGATCCCTTTACCAAAGCATAGTCCTTCACATTCAGCTTTTTTTGCAGTTGCTGCGTTTGTGGATCTGGTGGAAAAAGTAGTGAATCAAAAGCAACACTGAAAAAAGGATTTCTTTCCTCCCTGTTTGGATTCATTTCGCTGACAAGACATGTAAATGGAGTGTGCTGTCTGCCAAGCATTTGGAGTAACTGTGCCTTTACTGCTTTCACATACTGTAAAAGTGTCATTTCCCCATCAACATCAAACTGAAATACAAGGGCATTGGAAAAATAACCAACCATTGACCGGTATTCCTCTTCTGATCTATTTGATGCAAATAATCCCAACGAGGTCCTTTTACCTTCATTAACCTTATTAAGTGCCAGACTAAACATTGCAAATACTAACATATAAACAGTAGTCTGACATTCTTTAGCTGCTATCTGAATTGAACTGAATAATTCTTTAGAATATACGTCAGTGTAAGTTGCAGGCTTGTAATGATATTCCCCGGCTGTTTCTACCTTGTATTTTGGCAGTGAACTCCCCTTTATCTTTTCATCCAGGGAATCCTTCCAATATTCCATATCGCTTACATACTGATTCCCGGTTAAATATTTCTGCTCGTCTTTTATGTATTGGGCATATGACCCTGCATTATTAAGAGTATGTTTCACATCGTTAACTATTTTGTCATAAAATTGGTAAAACTCTTTTTCAATAATAAATAAAGAAAATGCATCAGATATGATATGGTGAGCCCACATGCAGAATATATGAACATCCTCACTTACTGAATATATACTTGCACGGAACAGCGGACCGTTAGCCAGATCCATTGTTTTATTCATCTTTACCTTGGCATATTGACAAGCCTCTTCAACTTCCATTTCTGTCAGCTCTTCCACACTAAAAAAGCTTTCATCAATATTACCTGATGTAATATAAACTTCACCCTTTACTTCATAAAAAGTGATCTGCAGAGCCTCATGCCTGTTAATAACACAAGCTAAAGCATCTTTTATATTATCGTAATTGATTTTTCCGTTAATTATTTTTATCATACCGTTATGAATTGCTCCATCGGTACTTCCCAGCTTTCTTTCAATCCATAAACCCATCTGATTTTTGGAAGCAACTATATTATCATCGTTTGCAGACTGGCTTGCAAAATAATCAAGCAAATTTTCTTTGTTTTCCTTCAGAATAGAAATAAACTCATCGGTAATTTTGTCCTTGGGGCCGGAAAACTTTATTTTCCCGTTTTCCGCCCAAACTTGTATATTATCCTTATTAAATAATTGTAAAAGTTCATTAATCATATTTATATCCACCCGTTTCTATTTGTTGAGTTTTAACCATATGTAGCCTGATAACTCGATAATATTAGGGTAATTGAATAAATCTGCTTCATCACATTTTATGTTATAAATTTCATTTATTCTTTCTGTAAATGTAAGTACGGTTAATGAGCTGATACCCATATCATAAAAACCTGTTTCTTCATCAATCCCCTGATCGCTTCCCAATATCTCCATAATAACTTGAATTAATTGTTCTTTTATATTTTCCAAATTTATCACCTGTCTTTAATTATTATCAGCAACTGTTTCCACCATCAGCAATAATTTCTTGTCCCGTTATGAACGAAGATTCACTTGATAAAAGGAATTTAACAACTGATGCTATTTCTTCCGGGCTTCCAAAACGTCTTAGTGGTGTGCGTCTTAAAATTTGATTTTTCTTATCTTCTGACATTGCGGCAGTCATATTGGTAACAATAAATCCCGGTAGTACTGTATTTACCCTTATTCCCTTTTCGCCCATCTCTCTTGCCAGACTTTTTGTAAATCCGATAATAGCCGCCTTTGATGCCCCATAAACAGATGCACCTTTATATCCCCGTGCTCCGCCTACAATAGAACTGATATTGACTATACTCCCGCTTTGCTTTATCAGCATAAACTTAGAAACCTGTTGGGTCAGGAGCATCATAGCCTCTATGTTTACGGAAAGTATTTCATGAAGTTTCCCTTCATTCATTGTTGTCAGCATACTGTCAAAATTTATACCTGCATTGTTAACCAAACCATCAATCCTACCATATTTTTTGTATACTTTGTTTACAAATAGCCTTACTGCTTTGTAATCTAGTACATCAATAGATTCCCAATAAACTCTTTCTGGTTCATATTTTTTTAACCATTCGGGACAACTCCTGCTAAAGCAAGTTACGATTGCTCCCAGTTCCAGCAGTTTTTCAGCTATTGCCTGTCCAATTCCCCTGCTACAGCCCGATACAATAATTACCTTATCTCTCATATACTCACCTTCCTGTTTATAATCTCTGCTTTTTTAAATTTGCTCCGATAAAACCGCTTTCAGAAATATAAATCATCTTAGGAATTTTATAAGGCTCCAATTGATCTTTACAATACGCCATAACTCTTTTTCTAAAAGCCTTGTCATCCTCATACTCTTTCAATTGAAATGTTGCAGTAACAATTTGTCCTGTAATGGGATTGGGTTTTCCCCTAACAACTACATCGAGCACATTTGGAATAGATGACAGCACTCCTTCTATTTCAGCGGGGAATACCTTTTCACCGCCTACATTAATTATTTCTTCTCTTCGGCCAAGTATATGGATATATTCATCATTGATCTCCACTTTGTCCCCGGTATTATACCACCCCTCATCATCAAAAGGAGACGGAGCATTTAAGTATCCAAGCATTGCATACTTTGAGCGAATAAATAGAACATCGTCTCTGATCTCAACCTCTACCTTATCTCCTCCGACTTTCATCCATGTTGAAGAATTATCTTTTGATTTTGTAGGGAAAATACCCAGTTCTGTCAAACCGTAAGTTTGCTTTAACTTTACTCCAGGCAGTTCGATACTAAGCGTTTTCAAGGTGGTCTCCGGCATTGGCTCCGTACCGTAAGTAATTAAGACCAAAGATGATAAATCATAGTCTTTCAGAGCACCTGAAATAATCATCATATTAATAAACGAAGGTGTTGTGGGCAAAAGCTCCACTTTATGCTTCTCAATCAAGCCACAAACATTAGCAACTCTTCTGTCATTAATCAGAATCATAGTCCCACCCTGAAACAGAATTGAGAAAATCGTATTAATTCCACCTATATGATCCATTTTCAGGAATATCAACGATCTTAGTGCCTTTCGTCCAATTCCTTCCCGGAATCTTTCTGTCATGTTGGAGAATCTATGTAAGGCACATTTACCGTTACCTGTACTTCCCGATGTAAATATAACAACTCCGGCATCTCTTTCGTTTCGGATTATCTCCAGAAGCTCATGGCTTTCCGTATTTTGTCTGACTTTACATTCAATACTATCGCTTTTAAAAACATATACTTTATCTACCCTTGCATCTGTAAGCATAATTTCCAGCTTATCCTGCTTTTCTGTTGATATGGGAACCACAATATTCTCATTTATTATTAGTGAGAACATGGCAAATAGCATTTCAGGGCAGAAGTCTCCAAATAAAGCCACTACTTCCTTGCTTTTTACATTATCCATCTGCAATCGAAGCTTCCATAATTCAATATTTGTGATAATATCGGAGTATGTGTATGATTCTTCTGAGACAATCAAAGCCTCACTCTCTTCAAAAACCTTTAAACGGTCTATAATCCAATCCATCTCTAATATCTTCCTTTTCTTTTTTCTGTCAATAACAATGTCTGTAAGTTACATATATAGCCTGCATAAATCCTCAATGGTCATAACTTCTGCCAGAGATGCGCCTTCTGAAAACGGGTCTTTTCCGAATTCAACTTCAAGCATTGCTATGAGCTGGGCAACATCCAAAGATTTAAAACCCAAATCGTGCACTATTCTGCTTTCCATGGTTACTTCAACACTGTCTGCACCATTTAACTGCTTAATTTCATTTACAGTTTCCTTTACCTTCTCGAATATGCTTTCCATAAATAATCCTCCCTAGTTTGTTTAAAATATTTACTTAAACCTTTTAGTGATTGACCTATTAATATCCATCTCATAATTCAAGCCTTCAACAGGAAGACAGATAACTTTCTTTGCCTTCGATATCGCCACTAGATTGCGAGTATTCTGGGTATATAATTCATATGTGGTATAAACCCAATAAGGAGTTACTTCCTGCCTTTTACATGTCAGGTTCCTATTCTCACATTCCTGGAAATCAATACTCATATCTACTTCAATTACTTCGTTTGCAAAGCAATTGCTGTAGTAATATGTCTCTCTTTCTACGACATTCAGATATTCCATAACTTGTTCAGGCATTTTCAGCTTACTGCATAAAAACTCGCTTTCAGCCATATCCATAATTTCAATAAACTTTGCAAATATAACTCCGTGATTTGGACTTACATCCCTGTTGGTGCATATTTTATAATAAAAGGTTGGCACCATTACTGCTTGGCTGCCCGGTGCAAAGCCGTTTTTTCTGACACTTTTAAATGTATTTAAAGAAACAGGTGGTTTTACCAGCTTGTCTAGCTTGGCAATTTTGTCTGCTTTTGGTATAGAAACTGTTCTGTTTACACTTTTGTCAAGTGTAGCATCTACAACAAACAAACTGTTTGATTCCATGAGTATCCCCTGCTCATCCGCTTCTTCAGGTGATACAGCCCGTTCAAACTTATACTTTGAGTCCAGAATATTACTGCCGAATCTTGATACATCCACTGAAAGCTTAACTTTATCCCACAAACCAAAAGATCCTATAAAATTGGTTACGGGAACTGTTAATTTGGTCATGTAATATGCAGGATATAATATTCTATTATTTGAGTCTACAATTTCATCAGGAGAAATATTCAATCCATCCACCAGACATAAGCTGTGATATGTTCCAAGCATTACAAGGAGTCTATACTCTGTCAGGTTTCCAAGGCCTACATCACTCATATCCAGAATTTTTTCACGCTGTATCATTGTCGTCCCCCTTTCTCAAGGTCCTGAATCCAACATTTTGTCTTTTTAAATGCGTATCCCGGTAAATGAATGTTTTTACACTCAAGTCCGCTGTTATACTTATTCCAATCAATGTCCAACCCACTTTCCCACAAACGTGCCAATACTTCGTAAAATCCGCTTACGTCATCCTCTGTAATGAATATTTCACTGCTACCTGGTTCGGCAGTTCGGTATCCCAGACCAACCCTTACAACTCTTTCATCGTATGCAATAACTTTTTCGCCGTCATTTGTAGTATTGAACAGGATAATAATCCTTTCGTCCAAAATTTCTGAGAAATAAGCCTTAACCGCCTTTTGAAGGATTCTAATTCCTGTGTCTCCGTAATTAATTAATTCTTTCTCCACGTCCAATAAATCAGTGTATTCTTTCTTGGAAAGCAATTGATGAGATATTTCGTCTCTTAAAAATTTTTCAACCTTGCATACGCGGTAGAACGCCTTAATAACCTTTTCATTATCTGAATCCAAATTAAATATAATTGTGTTAATTTTAGATACACAATACTTCTTTCGGAACCGGATTTCCGCTTCTGTTATTTTTTGTTTCAGTTCAGAAATGCTATCGGCAACCATAGCACATCTTATAGGGAATGTCTTTCGGAAAACTTGTAAAGTCGTTTCAGCCGCCTGAAGAGAAATATCATGACAAGAAATATAATTCTTAAACTTCAAAAGATAGCTTAATAGTGATTCGTTACAGTTTGCTGAAAAATTGAATATATGACTTTGCCTTACATCTTCAATGTTATCCTTCTCAGGTTTCCCTGCCAATACCACATGGACGTTTGTTCCTCCAACCCCCAATGCACTTACACCCACTACCATATCATCCTGACTGTCATATTTTATTATCTCTTTATTGACATAGAATGGAGTTTCACCGAAATCAATATTCTTATTTACCTTGTTCAAATATGCGGTAGGTGGTATACAACGTTTTTTTGCCACAAGACACCCTTTTATAAAGCTGGTTATACCTGCTGCTCTGTCTAAATGTCCTACATTCCCTTTTATGGAACCAACGGCACAATACCCCTTCTTGTGGGTAAACCTTTCAAAAGCCTTTGTCAAAGCATGAATTTCAATAGGATCGCCAACCTTAGTTGCTGTTCCGTGGGTTTCCACGTAAGCAACTCTTTCTGGTGTAATACAGGCATCGTCATATGCTTTGGCTATACATTCTGCCTGTCCTTTAATGCTTGGACTCAAAAAACTTGCCTTTTGTGAACCATCATTATTAATACCTACACCAAGAATATCTGCATATATCTGGCTGTGATTTTGCTCTGCCCAGTCCCTTTTTGCTATTACTACAATGCCTGTACCATTACTGAATACAGTACCGTTTGCAGAATCATCAAAGGGCCTTACAATACCATTTGGAGAGTATATTGCTCCTTCATTATATATGTATCCTGATTCCTGTGGCACGACAATATTTACACCTCCTGCAATAGCAATATCACATCGGCCTTGCTTGATATAGGTTATTGCCTCTTCCAATGCAACCAAAGAACTGGAACAGAAGGTTTGCACAGTTTTACTTACACCAGTCAGATTTAATACATATGATACCCTCGTAGCTAATGCATCCTGACTATTGTTTATTACTGCAATATTGTTATAATCTTTTTGAATCCTTCCATATTTCAGAAGGTAGTTTACCAAATACGTACTGATTCCCTGGCTTGCAAATACTCCTATACTGGTCTGTTCCAAAGAATTAATGCATCCCGCATCTTCTAATGCCTCCCATGCACTCTCAAGAAACACTCTTTGCTGTGGGTCCATTAATTCGGCTTCCAGCTTTGATATATTAAAAAATTCATAATCAAACTTATCAACATCGTTAAGTATGCCCCTTGCTCCAACATACTTATTGAATGTACCGTCAGCGTTGGCATTTAATAAATTAGCTTCGGAATCACTGTAAAAATGGGAAATATGATTTTCCCCTTCCAAAATATTCTCCCATAACTCATCTACATTATCAGCTCCAGGAAACCTCCCCGACATACCTATAACAACTAAATCAGAAGCCATTTCAGCTTTATCCGACATGTGCATATTAGTACTACCGTTTAGTTCATTTTCTGTTTCCAGATGTAGTATTGAGTATATATTTTCTGATATTAACTCTATAGTAGGATACTCATATAAATATTTAACAGAAAAATTCATATCAAAAGTATCATTTAGAATAGACGTTAATCTTATTGCAGAAAAAGAGTCTCCTCCTGCGTCAAAATAGTTCTTCTTTTCATTACAGTCATTTTCCAATACCTGTTTCCAAATTTTCCTGACTTCCTGCTTAATCTCATTCTTTTCAGGTTTTTTATGGTCCTTCTTCTGATCCTTGTCTGAAGCAGCAGTTGTATCGAGTAATGCCTCATACCTCTTTGCAAAATTACCCTTTGACACAACAATCATTCTTTCCTGTATACTGCACATTATCTGATCAAAAGCCCTTGAAAATTCTTCAAAGGACAACTGATTTGCAAATAGATTTTTGAGACTTGGGTCATCTGGTGAAACAAAGTCATCTTTAATCATTCTTGGAAGATAATCAAATGCCACAGATAGAAGTGGTACGTTTATATTGCTATTGTACTGTGCCATATAATTTAATACTGCATTTGCACCGGAATAAACACTATCTCCCAAACCGCCTAATATTGACACCGTTGATGATATTAAGACACACCAGTCCATTGTTTTGTCTTTTAAAACTTTAAAGAGATTTTCTGCTCCCTCAATTTTCGCCTTGCTAAAATCAGAAATATCCTCGTATGTAATGCTTTCAGCGTAATTCCGCGACTTTCCAACTTTACCTGCGGCATGTATTATGCCACTGATGTTTCCATGGAGTTTTTCAATTTCTTTTATGGTGGTACTTATTGCATTCAAGTCAGCAATATCTGACTTATACACAAAAACACAGCTTCCGCTTTCACGTATAGATGAAATAACCTCTTTGATTTTTTGTGTCTTTTCATCAGTTTTAGTCTCTAGGATTTCTTGTGAATAGTTTTTACTAATTAGGCAAAGGTTGGCCCGGACTCTTTTTGCAATTTCTTTAGCAAATAGCAGTCCTACATTTCCTGTACCTCCT
Organism: Bacillota bacterium; assembly: GCA_023436485.1. GTDB lineage: Bacteria > Bacillota > Clostridia > Acetivibrionales > DSM-1351 > Ruminiclostridium. Next base: position 12,349 of record JAEZIU010000112.1, read on the forward strand.
GAGATAACATAAACTCCATTTTCTTTTAATGCTGGTTTTCCTCCAAGGTCATGGTTTTCAAGTTTTTCATATGAAACTTCACAGCTTTTTTCATTTCTCAAAACAACCCTTTTTACGTGATCATTTGTATTAACTTCACTAACAAGAAGCTTTATCAGCTCCCCTGTAAGCTTTTCTGCAACATCAATCTGCTTTACTTTTATATTGGGATACTCCATAGGAATTGTTGAAGTAATACCACACGTCAGCATATTTTCATATTGAAAACCATCATCAACATGACATGAATTTATCATAAAAAGTTTTATATGTTTGTTGCTACGACTTTGATTTAGATGCCTTAACAAATATAGAAGCTTATAAAAACTGCTGTAGCTTTTACAATCATCCATAAGTCCCCATAAACATAAAATCCTGACATCAGTGGTATCCCTAAACTCTTCTTTGTTGAAATCATATTTTTCCATGCAAAGTTCGAGGTTCTCAACAGAAGTATTAATTATTTTCTTATCAACGACTATCTTTGAGTCACTGACTTCCAAAAAAGCTTCCATAATGGGGTTAACTCTCTTGTCTTCCGCTCCCAAAATAATTGTCATTCCTTTATACGAACTACTATTTTCACTGTTTTTTTCAATCTCTTTCTCTTTCCAAATAAAAGAAAGGTCTTCTGAATTTTCTTTAAACCAGTACCTTTTCTTTTCAAACGAATATGTAGGTGCCGGAACACGTTTTTTATCTTTATCATCAAAAAGCTCATCCCAGCAAACGACTTCCCCACTTTGCCATAGAATACCTAAAGTGTACAACAATTGATGAATATTAAATTCTTTGCAGTATATTCCATTATCACCTGATATATTATCTGTCGGTGTACTTACAGTATTTTTTTTCCTGTTGATAAGCTTTTCAAGGGCTTCGCTTTCATCAATAATACCGCAGGCAAATTCTTTGACAACCAAGCCCGTTCCCTGTCCGGCAATTCTTCCGTTCCTGCCGGCTATTTTAATAATTGTTGTTAGCCATGAAGCTTGAATAACAAATGGCCATATTTCAGTGAGCAACTCATTATTTCCGATTTTCTCATCAATACTGTTTATATCACACTGCATATTAAATTTCTCACAAATTATTCTCAGCCATTTGTTTACACTATCCCTGAAGCTTCCTATTTGCCGATACATAGCCTTCCACTGTGATACCTGTTCCAAGGTAGCATTACCCAGAACAATACATTTCTCAGAATCCTCCTGATAGGTGATGTCGCATTTAAAACCACATTTTGCGACCCCTTCATTGTCCTTGTCAATTAGTATAAACGTTCTATATTCAAAATCTTCTCTTCCTGTGTTTAATGTATAAGCCCAAGCCCCCAAATCCTTTTCAGGCAAACAATTACAAATCTCCTTTGTCATTCTTTCCAATGATTCCTTGCTTTTGGCAGATAACTTTACAAGATATTTCCTGCTTTCCTCTTCGGAAGTAAAGCTTTGCAGAGGAGGTTCCTCTAAAATAACACTTACATTAGTCCCACCGACGCCAAATGCACTGACTGCAGCACGGATTGGTTCTTCCCTTTGTTTTATCTTTTCAACCTTATCAGCTATATAAAACCTTGTATTTTCAAAACTGATATTAGTATTCAACTGTTTGAAATGTACTGTTGGTACGATTGTCCCGTGGTTGATGCACAAACAGGCTTTAATTAATCCTGCGATACCTGCTGCCGTATCCATATGCCCGATATTGGATTTAACCGAACCAATTGCACAGGGATACTGTAGATTTTCAGATGGGTCCTCAAGTCCCCATATACTCTTTATAGCACTTAATTCGATAGGGTCTCCTAAAGTAGTTCCTGTACCATGTGCTTCTATAAAGGCAATCGTCTTAGGTGAAATATCTTCCAGATTCATTGCCTGTCTCACTACCTCTTCCTGTCCTTCCTGACTTGGTGCGGTAAACCCTATTTTCCTGTTTCCGTCATTGTTTACAGCTGTTGCCTTTATTATTGAGTATATTGTATCCCTGTCGGCCAGTGCATTTTCTAAGGTTTTAAGAACGACAACTCCCACACCACTACCGAAAACAGTACCATTACTGTCTTTATCAAATGCACGGCAGTGTCCGTCATTTGATACAATAAATCCAGGCTGGTATTCATACCCTTTCTTTAAGGGTACACTTAAGCAGACCCCTCCTGCCAGACAGACGTCGGATTCCCCCAAAAGTAAACTCTGACATGCCAGATGTACGCCCACCAACGATGAGGAACATGCTGTCTGTACAGTAATGCTAGGGCCAGTAAGTCCCAGTTTATAAGACACCTTTGTAGCAAGATAGTCCTTGTCATTTCCCAGCAGAACATCATAGTATCCCTGCTCATCCAAATAATTTTTGGAATGTAAAAGGGCATTAATTAAATAAGTATTATATCCTGCACTTCCAAAGACCCCTACTTTCCCATTTATTTTAGTCGGGGCATATCCTGAATGTTCCAAAGCCTTCCAACACGATTGAAGAAATACTCTCTGCTGAGGGTCCATTGTTTTTGCTTCATGGTCAGAGTACCCGAAAAAACCCGCATCAAATTTATCATAGTCATCACATATAGACACACGCTTTATGTAGTTCTTTTTATTAAATTTCTCATTATTAATACCCTCTGACGCTAATTCATCATCAGATATGTCACGAATACTTTCCTTACCCTTATATAAATTTTCCCAATACTCTTCTATTGTATTGCTACCTGGAAATTTCAGATCCATACCAATAATTGCGATTTCATTTCCACTATAGCTCACCCGCAACACACTCCCTTATTCCATATCATCATAAAACGACCTATTTTAAGTACTCAGATATATCTTTTTTTAGTGTGGTTAATCCCTGATACAAAATTTCTTCTGAATTTAAAATGGTATTCAGAGTTTCTTCATAATCTGATATTTTATGTCTGTCAACTTCGTTAATTCCCATAAATATGTCGTACCACTTTCTATTAAGCAGGATACAGCAATTTTTTACTTCATTAACATTCTCTTTAGGAAAATCCGGATAATCCTTCTGAAATTCATCAATAAAATTAGCACAATTCATTGCATCACACATAAAAGACCACATACCCGGAATAAAAAAGTTATTAACATCTTTCCTTATTTGAAGGAAATCCAAGAGGTCTTTTTTAAATTCTTTAAGTGCACCTATTCCAGTTGTACTATCACTGTGCTGTGACAAATTCACCAATGTTTTATCAATATCGTCTGTAAAATGTTTCAGGCTGATTTTATTTTCCTTCAGACTATTAGAAGTGAATTTCCCCATAAGAATCAATGTAATGATCTCTCTGTTTCTATTATTCAGAACATCATCAAAATAATCTTTATATTCTGACCACTCAAATTCAATATGACCAAAAATCGGTTCGAAAACATTTAAACACTTTTTATTAAAATCAATGCCGTAAACAATCATCATATGCTGATCGTGAACCTTATGATAGAACCTGTGCTTTTTCATATAATAACAATCAATTTCAATCATAACCAACTCACCGCTTTGATTTATCTTTGAAATATCCTGTAGCATTTTTTCAAAATCTGCATATGTTTTGTAACAATGTCCCAGTTCATAATATTCCAATAATCTTTTTGAGAAATCCTCCTTGCTGATTGGCAGTTCTCTTGAAAACCACACATTCAGTCCTTCAGATGCTATATCATAATCAACCTTGTCCTGCTTTTGATAAACATATGAATGATGAAAATACAGTTTGTTTATATTTTTAATATTATATTTATAGTTTGCGACTGAACCCGTAACTCCCATTAAACAGTTAGAACAAAAATTCTCAACTGATAATTCGTTAATATTCATATACTTTTTCCACCTATCCGTTTTAAAGTGTTTTATGGTTTAATCGTAATAAACCTCATCAGGAACTCCCTCAATAAAACCTTCTACAATTTCATTATGCCTTCCTTTGTAGAACCCGGCACTTGACATGTCCTCAACTGTTTTTCGGACTGCTTCAATAATAGTTTGAATATCCTTTTCCGTATGTGCGCTTGACATGAAACAGGTTCTTCCTTCCCAAGTGAAAATTCCGTAATCCAGTAATTTATAATAAAAAATATCAATATATGCACAATCATCAAGAGCTTTAAATTTATATAATGAAGAAAAATTGTTAACCTCTATTGGAACTTTATATTCCTTAAAAATTATATTAATTTCCTTTACCAGATAATCTGTCCTTTTTGTTAATTCCTCCTGAAGCTTGTTTTTGTCTTCTATAAAGAATTTCATTATTGAATGGGCAACAGCCATAGTAAAAGGATGTTTAAAGAATGTACCTGCATAAAAAGTCTGCTGAGAAGAAGGATACGAATTATCTCCGAATTTCCATTGCCCTCCATCCGCCATATCCATGATATCCCTTCTACCTGCAATAATTCCCATTGGCATACCATTACATGCTGCTTTTCCGTAAGTAGCCATATCAGGCTCTATTCCAAACAGGCGTTTGGCACCTCCTACATTACATCTGAAGCCTGTAATAACTTCATCAAAAATCAAAAGTATATCATTTTCTTTTGTTACATCCCTCAATGCTTTTAAAAACTCAATGGGCTGAACTTCAGGTCGTCTGCTTTGAACTGGTTCAATTAATACCGCCGCCAGTTCATCTTTAAGCTTCTTAACTTTTTCTATAGTATCCATATCGTTATAGTCAAGCAGAACAACATCTCTTATTGTTGCTTTTGAAATACCTGCTGCAATGGGACGCTCAACTCCGTCTTTTGTCATTTTAGTTATTAAGGTAGCATCATTATGACCATGATAGCACCCTGTGAATATACCAATTTTGCTTTTACCTGTATATGCTCTGGCAAATTTCATTGCAGTCATAACCGCCTCAGTACCTGTCACAGTAAAACATGCTCTGTCAAAGCCTGTGAGTTTACAAACCATCTGTGCAACTTCACCAACCAAACGGTGCCTTGGTGCTACCTGAATACCTCTTTCAGCTTCATTTTTGATTGTGTTTATTACAATGTCCGGTGAGTATCCCATTAATAATGTTCCAAAACCCATTGCAATGTCTACGTATTCATTTCCGTCAACATCAATCATTTTACTTCCGCTACTGGAATCAACAGTGATCTGATAATGGATTTCTTTTAAGAGAAGGTCAAATCCGGCAACTTCATCCAGGTCTGCCAAACATTCCCTATATTTTCCCGCTAAATCCTTGGATTTACTTGTTTTTGCCGTCAAACCGGTTATTAATTCATTAACCATTTTTTGCTGTTCTGTTGTCAGACTTTTTGGTTTATCTATTTTTATACTACTATTTTCTTTTTTTAAGTTTTCCTTATGAGATGGTTTATTTGCAGCCTCTCCCTGACTTTTGGGTATTTGTTTTGCTACGCTGGAATCAATGTAGCTTTTTAACAAGTCCAACTGTTTTAGTATGATATCATATACGGCGTCCGAATTTTTGGAACAGTCATAACTGCTTGTCCCTTGCTTTATAACAGATACAAACGCATTTTCATCAAACACCTCTTTTTGGTTGTCTTCATGAGTTTCCGTATTAAGCACTATGGGATCATTTTCGTATTTAATCATATTCTCTTCAACATATGTACAAATTTTATCAATGGTATTATATTTAAACGTAAGATCACTCAGGGAAAGATTGATATGAAATAATTCACTTAATTCCTTTACAACTGTTATCATCATTACAGAATCAATTCCCAACTGAAAAACCGATGTTTCCGGCTTAATAACATTCTCACTAATTCCCATAGTCCGTACTAAAAATTCTTTTAATTCTCTGAATACTTTACTAGGCATATTATCTTCTCCTTTATCAGTATTAATTGATTATGCATAAAACGTATCAATGGTGTTATATAATGTCTCCATGTTTTCGACTCCCAGTACCGTTACATCCCTTCCGGCTGCAATTCTCTTGGTAAAGTTGTACAGAGTCTTTCCAGGACCAATTTCAATAAAAACATTTACCCCGGATGAAAGCATCCTTTCAATTGATTGACGCCATCTTACCGGGGAAGTAATCTGCTCAACCATAATTTCTTTTATATCCCGGGTTTTATCGTAGTAATCTGCGGTTGTATTAAGAACTATAGGTATTTTATTTTCGTGTGAAATAACCTGTGAAAGGCTTAATTTAAATTGTTTTGCCGCGTCTTCCATATATCGGGAATGAAATGCACCACTTACAGAAAGTCCTGTTGCCTTATACCCTAATTCCTTTGCCTTTGTAAGAATTTTGTCCACACTGACTTTTTTGCCTGATATACTGACCTGATTCTGTGTATTATAATTAGCTACCCAAACATCATTATAAGTTTCACACAGTTCTTCAATACGTTCCATATTATCTCCACTAACTGCCCCCATCCCGTATACGCCCTTCTCGGAGGAATCTTCCATTGCTGTTGCACGTTGATTAATCAGGTAATAACATGTCATTAAGTCAAAAATATTTGCTGCATAATAAGCTGCATATTCCCCCAGAGAAAACCCGGCTACAACATCAGGTGAAATATTATATTTACGCATTACTGCTAAAATTCCAACATCCACAGAAAAAACGGCAGGTTGAGTATTTATCGTTCTTGCAAGTTCCTCTCCGGTTCCTTCAAAGCATAGATCAGTTATTTTTCTATCGAAAATCTCGTCGGCAAAATCAAAAACCTGCTTACACTCTGTAAACCTCTCATACAGTTCTTGTCCCATCCCTGTATACTGTGCCCCTTGTCCTGAAAATAGAAATGCTACTTTTTTCTCCATATTGCATTACCCTTTCTTATAAGCTATCTTGAATACCATTGTGCCTGGGCATTATACATTTCGCTGTATTTTCCCCCAATCTGTAATAATTCGCTATGAGTACCCATTTCAAGTATCTTTCCTTTATTCATAACAATAATCCTATCTGCAATTTTCACACATCCCAATCTATGTGTTACAATAATTGAAGTTTTGTCCTCGGAGAGTTTCCCAAATAATTGAAACAGATTGGATTCCTCTATAGGGTCAATAGCAGCCGTAGGCTCGTCCAGAATAATCATTTTATGTGGTCTGAATACACCTCTTGCAATAGCTATACGCTGCCATTGACCACCTGATAAATCCTCTCCGTCGAACTCTCTTGAAAGCATAGTGTCCAAGCCTTTTGAAAACTCCTTTTGATTGAGGTTCAGACCTACCTGCTTTAATAAAGATTTAATTTCTTCATCTTTTGAAGTACTCTCCATATTTTCTAAATCCTTACTGATGCAAATATTTCTCCTTGCGGTCATTTTATATCTGATAAAGTTCTGACATACTATTGAAACGTTATGGTGTACAGCAGTAGCTTTTGCCTTTGAAATGTCAACTCCATCATAAAAAACCTGACCACCGGTTGGGAGAAATAGTCCACTTATCAATTTGACAAGGGTAGTTTTCCCCGAGCCGTTTTCTCCAACAATGGCAACTGTTTCTCCTGCTTTAATGGATAAATTTATATTATTCAGTGTGTCAATTTCAGCACCTTTATACCTGTAAGTAACGTTCTTTAATTCCAGTTTTTCGTTTAAATTTATGCTTATATCGCTTCCTTCTTCTTGAGGATAATCCAGAAAGGCCATATAGTTTTTCATTAAACCAAGGTTTTGAGTTAATCCGCTAATTGTATCCACAACTTCATCCATCATGCTGAACATTTTTCCTATTGACACATATACTGCGGCAAACATACCTATTGATATATTTCCCTTTAGCAGTTCTTCAACAAAAAGAACCAAAATACCAAGATACCCGGCTAATGTCACCAATCTGACCAGGATAGCAATTCTCGCAGCTTTTTTATTTGTATTCCAGGATTTAAGTGTCAATATCTCAAGAGCTTCCTTATACAGCTTTCCGAATAATGGTATTGCAGACAACGTTCTTGTTTCCTTTAAGTAATCCTTACCGCAAATACATTCTTCATAGTATTCAAATTTACGTCGGTACTTCACAGATTCATCCGCAAGCTTCGAAAACAAATATGTCTTCAAATACTGTCCTACAAAGCTTGGTATAAACACCATAACAATTGAAACTGCTAAAATAGGCTGTAAACTGAATATATACCATCCCATTCCAAAGAAATATGCAAGATAAAAAGTTGATAAACCAATAATGGGGAATAAAGGAAGATTGAAATATTCAGCCCCTTCCTTTGCCTTACTTAACTCATCAAGAAATTCGGGTGATTCAAAAAGCTCAGCTTTCAATTTGCACGACTTTTTGAATAAATTCAGATACGAGTACCCTTTCAGTTTTTTGTATAACACACTATATAAGTAATTTTCTCCGCCATTGATAATCTGATTTAATATAAATAATCCGCCAAGTGCAAGTGCCCACACAATAACTTCACTAAATTTCTTATTTTGATCAACGGCATCGGCTACTATATCAAAGAAAAACTGCGTCATATAAATTATAAATACATATGAAATTCCATGTAATACAGACGCTATAGTCTCCGCTGCCATCATGGCAGGACAGTTTTTAAAACAAAACCTTATCTCAAAAACAATCATCTGCCAAAAGGATATCTTAGGACCCTGTCTCACCATACCAGCTCCTTTGACTATTATAAATATTAGAGTATACTCCGTTTCTATCCATAAGTTGATGATGCGTTCCATCTTCAATAACTTTACCACCGCTAAGAACCAGTATCCGGTCCGCAAGCTTAGTTGACCCCAGCCTATGGCTAATGAAAATAACTGTCTTTCCATTAGTAATGTTATGGAAATCTTGATAAAGATTACTTTCACTGATAGGATCAAGAGCTGATGTGGGTTCATCAAGAATACATACAGGAGCATTACTGATAATTGTTCTCGCTAAAGCAATCCTCTGCCACTGGCCGCCTGAAATATCTTGACCATTTTCATAGATTTTACCTAGCTTTGTGTCCAGGCCATCCCCATATTGTTTTAATTTTTTACTGAGTCCCACATCTTTTACAATTTGACTAAGTTTTTTTTCCGGGACGGATTCGAACTCTTCCATATTTCCTACCAGTATATTATCTCTGATAGATAAACTATATCTGGCATAATCTTGATAGATAATGGTGAACAATCTGGAAATATCACTAAATGAATATTCCTTTAATTCCTTTCCATTAAGAAGAATCTGTCCTTCATATTCATCATATAAGCCTGTCATTATTTTGACCAAGGTGGTTTTTCCAGCCCCGTTAATTCCAATTAATGCGTAATGCTGATTTTTAACGAACTTATATGAAAAGCCATTTAATATGTATTTTTCCGTACCCGGATATTTGAATTTAACGTCCCTGAATTCAATAGACTCAAATAGGACAGGTTCTTTCTTTTCAGCCTGTTCACCTTCAAAATCTTCAAGATAAACAAACTTGGTAAACTCTTTCATGTATTCAACGTTGTTGGCAATTTGCTCAATATATCCGGCAAAAGACCATGTCATGGTATCTACCAATGAATAAGTTGAATTTACTAAAGACATAAACATTCCTGTTGTAATAGCCTTGGTCAGAACAGGCTTAATTAAGAAAATGGTTACAAGTATTGATACAAAAACTGTGATTATACTTCCGATTCTGGAACGTATAAACCACTTGAATTCAGTAACCAATTCCTTCTTTCGTGCCTTTTCATAATACTCATGCCACATATTGCAGACACTTTTCCCATAGTTAAAAAGCACCCGTTCCTGGGCTTCATCCCTTCCTGTTAAAATATTAGCCAGGTATTCATGCCTTCTGTGATACTTTTGCGTTTCCAATCTTGCACGATATGATACTTTTCCACCTTTAAGAGAAATCACAAGCAACGGTATGCAGAATACTACTAAAATGACTGCAAGCTGCCATACCTGGGACACAAAGATAGAAATTAAACCAAAAATCTGAACAATTAATGCTATAAAATCAAAAAAGTTTATATAAACATCCTTTAGTCTTGTTTCAGGTTTTTCAGAAATTCTGCTAATTAAATCCCAAGTATTGGAGTCTTCTATATAATAGTACTTGAGTCTTGATCTTTTAACAGTAATATATACACGGAATGTTTTTCTCAGTTCCAATTCTAACTTTGCAGCAAATAGGGTTTTTATATTTTTTGATATCCACGATATTGCGATAAATACAATAATAACTGATATCCAAAACAACACGTTTATATATTCAGTCTGACCTAAAGCCAGTTTTTTTGCCATATCTATAAATCTGGCGACAGCCAGTGTCTGAAATGTTGGCACAAGACCGATTATTAACGCAAGAACAGCAATAGCTGCTGCTATAACCGGGCAGAATTTAAAGGGTAATAAAATAGTATCCCATATTGTATACTTTTTCTTTTCCAATACTCCTTTTCCATCAAAAGCGTTGATCATTTATTTAAATCACCATTCCCCTATAACAGAATCAAATCTCTTTGGTTCACTAAAACTTCCGTCCCAATACCAATATGAACTGTCACATTGAGGCAGTCCGTCTGTCATAGATTTTACCGATAATACAAAGCGGTTACCTTTTGTATCAATCGCATATATAGTAACTCCTCCTCTAAAATCGGTAGCTATGCCCCTTAAATCATTTAAAGCTTCATAGCAAGCCTCTTCCAGAGTCATTTTCATTTTTAAATATAATATTACCGATCGGGCTGTATTAGATCTCAAGGTTAGCTCTCCAATTCCGGTACATGCAGCAGCCCCAAATCGATTATCAGCGTATATGCCTGAACCTATTACAGGCGAATCCCCCAGCCTTCCCGGATATTTAAAACTCCATCCACTGGTACTTGAGCCCGCACTAAAGTTGCCACTACTATCCTGTGATAAAAAAACCGTCGTTCCTTTTGCTGTTTCAGGGTGAGCAGTCAACATGGACAATCTTGTTAAATCAATATCCGGCCACATTTTCTGTTCGTAAGGAGTCCTATTTTTGTTATGCCATTCTTTCCATTCCGTATGAATTTTGTCTGTTAAATTATCCCCTGCTTCTGAACAGCAGTCTTTTGCAAATCTGGCGGCTCCTTCCCCCACTATAAACACATGAGGCAATTTCTCCATTACCTTACGGGCTACGGAAATGGGATGCAAATAACCCGATAAAGCCCCCACCGCACCTGCACCAAGGGTCATACCGTCCATTATCCCTGCATCCAGTTCAACTGTGCCCAACATATTAGGATGGCCTCCATATCCTACCCATCCTGCTTCCGGATCAGATTCTACCATTCTGATACCATATTCTATTGCGTCCAATGACGATTTATTCTGTTTAAGTGCTTGTACTGCTTTATAAATACCTGCTCCCGCAACTGAATTAGCTAATACGATAGCCATAGAAACCTCCTTTTCTAAAAAAATACACTTAGAAATTTTTCTGTTATTTCTTTATCAACATCTCGTGCCCTAGTATAAAAATCCTCTGCTATTTCTGTTTCGCCGTCTAGTTCCATGGATTTAGCTTTTCTAATAAAAAACTTAATTTTTATGATTTTTAATTGGTCCTCTGTTATATCGCCTTTACCTATAGCTAATTGAGAGGCTTTCTGGAAGCCTCGGGTGTCAATAACACTTTTGACAATATTAAATTTGTGTTGATCGCCAAATAAATTTCTGGATCTTGACCCGCAACTACAATTGGGAATCCTGTATTTTGCAGGGGTCAAGGGAGTATATGCATATTCGGCACCACCCGCAGAATATAACAACCATGTATAATAATCCTCTGATACTCTCTCGTTTGGAAATGGATATTGATAAGCAATACCTGTTATAACACTGGTGGCGGAGGTCAGATTTATATAACCTGTTTCGTTTGCTATTTTTATCCATACATTCTTACCTTCGGGAGGATTAGTGTTGTGTTGTTCTAATATCTCCCAAATTGAAGGCGTAATATTTTCTTTTGCAACAGTATTCCCCATATCATCAATAACCTGAAAGGAACTGTATACTACTCCCACTTCCGGCTGTGTTCTGAATATCTCTTTTGTAACCTCTACCCGCTGTGGGTGAGCAATATCATCCTGATCCAAAAAAAGTATAAAAGGGCATCCTTCTTGATAAGCTTTCTTTATCCCTACATTTCTAGCATTACCCGGTCCTTTATTATCAGGTAAAAATATAAGTTCTATTTTTTCGGCAAAATCGTTCTTTATTTGTTGTAAAAATTTTATGTCTTCTTGTGATGGAGATGCATCATCAACAATAATAATTTTCCAATTAGTGTCTGTTTGTGCTTTTACACTGTCTAAAGCTTCAACAAGCCACTTTCTTTCAATATCAGTACCTGTATTGAAGTGAGGTATAATAAATGCCGCAGGATTATCAAAATCTTTTTTCATCAAGCTTAGAAGTCCTCCTTATAATAAAAAGGAACTATTAATCCTTTTCTTGTCAAACTCATTAATACATCACAAAGTTCTTCCCAACTTATTTTTTCTTTTTCAAGTATATCCTGTACGGTATAATCAAAATAATCGATTAATTTGAGAACAAATAATTCCTTATCCGTTATTGACCAATTAACTAATTCAAATGATGTATTCCAACGGGGATCATATGAAATAAATCTATCGTCTTTTATTTTCCAATCAAAACCCTTTGATATATGGCTGCGTCTACTCCATGTTATATCCTCGCACTTTTCAGTTGCACATTCTGATGCAATTAATTTATAATGTTGTGGATCTATCAAAGGATGCAAATGTTCCCAACTGACATGACGAGTATCCCCGTACAGTCTGTGAAGGGTATGGGATAGACTTTCTATTATCGGGTTATACCTCAAAGGATATTCTTCTCGATCATAGCTTTTGAAGTTATCATATGTACTTAAAATTATTTTTTGAACATTTTGTGTAAATAAGTCCTGTGCGAATTTTTTCTCTGCATTCTTCCTCGCTCTTATTTTCATTTTTTCTAAAAGGCCTTTATCATTTACTAATTGACTAATTCTGCTTAATGCTGTTTTCAAATTAATTCGCGTGCCATGCTCAGATAAAACCGTAGGAATATGAAATCCTGTTTCTCCGTCTATTATGGTGTCTTTCAACCCTCCCCAATCCGTACCAATCACGGGTAGACCGCATGCTTGCATTTCCACTGGTGTATACCCGAAATTTTCACTGATTAAGGTAGTCAGGTTTATTCCTATGTCAGCCATAGATAACATTTCAGCATATGTATCGGGATCGTTTTGGTTATTAAATATTTTGATTTTGGATTGAAGATTAAATTCATCAATTAATTTATAAAACTCCGTTTTTGAGTCCGGAGGAAGCTTACATGAAAACTCAGGAATATAAAAATTATCAAAGAATCCAATCACAACAAGATATATATTTTTATGTTCTTTTTCTAATTCTCTAAGTAATCCCGCTAATAAGTGGGCGTTTTTCTGGATAGATATTCTACCCGAATAAACCATAACAAAAGCGTCATCAGGGATACCATATTTCTTTCGAAGCCCTAGCTTGTCACCCCTAGGGTAAAATACATCTGTATTCACACCAAAGGGTATCAGATGAGTTTTTACCCCACCCTCGTTCATTAATAAATTAGAGATATTTTGACAGGCAGTACAGTTCAATATTATGGAATCATAGTTTCTAAAACTGTTTTGGTTATCAAAAATCCAATGACCGCCTTTCTGCATAGACCCCAATCCATAAGCTACAACCGGGAAACGTTTACTGGTCCTATCTATAGAGTAATACGGCGATAACATCATTAATATGTCTATCTTATCAATAAACTCAAGGTACTCTCTATTGTTTTCTACAAAGAAATCTTCTACTTCAAATATTTCCGTTTGAAATTTATCTGCTGTTAAGGCAGCAGTTTGGCTCCATAGTTTGCCAACACTTATGTAAGGTGGGTCGCCCCTTTTATCAAAGATAATTCCCACTACAGGTTTTTCTTTAGTAAAGTTCATTGATTTTCCCCCATTAAATTTCTCACAAAACCATTCTTTCAGTTTTTGCATATACAATTAATGAGTATTATACCATAAAATTATATAACAGGGTAAATTTACATATTTAGTTATTTTTATATAAAAAACTTCCTATCATATTCTTTAACGAATCAGCCATAACATTCTTCTGTAAATCAGTAAGGCCAGCCGGGATTTTAATAATAATTGATTTTTCCAGTAATTCATCTGTGTATGGTAGCGTTCCTTTATGATAGGAATATTTCTTATCATCGTAATACATCCAGGGAAAGTTGTTTGGTAAGGATTCTATTTTGTTTACCAAATTTGTACAATTATAATAAATATGTAGGCCCGTATCCTCCAATCTGATTAACCGCAAAACCCCTTCAGAATCCTGATTTTTATAGTAATCCCAAAAATCAGATGCTTGTTTAACTGATTCAAATATCATGGTTAATATTGAACCAACTTCCCCATCCGGATCCGGCACTTCACGAAATCTCACCGGTAATATATCCCCTAAAGTTTTTACAATAAATTGTTTACTTTTGTTTATATGTAAAACCATTTCATCTAGTTTTGACAATTGAACCATCATTATTGCAGCACTTATTTCGCTAAATCGTCTGCCTTCACCATATGTCCATAAATCTTTCACATCTTCATCTTCCAACAATGCCCGGTCCAAACCCACATCGGATCGCAAACGGCACTTTTTATAATATTTTTTATTATTTGTTAAAATTATTCCGCCTTCTCCTGCAGTTATCATTTTATTCTGTTGGAAGCTGGCAATTGCTATATCACCGAATGATCCCAACTTTCTGCCGTTAATACTTGCACCAATTGCTTGTGAAAAATCCTCCAGTACTTTAATATTTCTTTCTTTGCAAATATTGATAACTTCATTTACTTTTCCAAAGCCGCCATCCATATGTATCAGTACAACACATTTAGTTTTATCTGTGATTTTACTCTTTAAATCCTCAGGGTTAATACCAAAAGAATCGTCAACCTCACAAAGCACCGGTACTGCTCCTCTTAGTAATATTGCATTAATGTCCGCCAGAAATAAATAACCTGGGACAATAACCTCATCCCCAATTCCAACTTCAAATGAATGCATTGCACAGCTTAATGCACCCATTCCGCTATTAACACAATGAACATAGTCTACACCGAAATATTTTTTACACATATCTTCAAATTTATCTGTAATATGATTATCTGTAAGCCTATAATAACGAAAGGGAGCTTTTGCCTTAATAACTTCACTTACCGCCTTCGTTTCTCTTTCATCGTAAAGGTTACTTCCGTAAAATTCAAAAGGCACTGATCTGAGAACCTTATCATTAAAACTATTTTTTTCTTTCAAACTGTGTCCCGGTAAACATGTAGGATAAAAAGGATTCATTATGGCACCAAATATATTGGGAAATCTCCATGATAATTTTTCCCTGTTGAATAGTCCAAATGAATTCCATTCAAATTCATTACATTCATTATTATCCCATAGAATACATGTGATTTCTCTTTTTAAAGCCTCTCTTATGTAGAATTCTAAATATTCCGCCCTTATATCTTGATTCTTCTTGTTAATTGTTCCAAATTCACCGATTATCATCGGAAGATCTTTCATTTTTGCTACATTTGAAATAGAGTCCAGTAAATCTACCAACTCTTTTTTATCTTCTTCCGATCCCCAAAAAGCAGTTTCATCAGGAACCATACAGAAGGGATATGGTGCATACGCATGAACAGATAAAATAATCATATTATCGTTATCCGGAACAATAATATCATCTATGGCATCTGCAGCAGCTCTTGCTCCGTATGTAGGAATAATTACAGCCCTGCCCTTATTGTTTCCTCCAGTGCTACGTATTGCAGTAACGGCAGCATTATTGAGAATATTTATAACCTTTCTTGCATCAGGAGTGCCAGAATTCCATTCATATTCGGTTCCAATCAATCTGACCTCGTTCATAGTTTCAAAAATCAAATGGTTATCATAATCTTTGAATCTTTCGCAAATTTGTAGCCATATTTTTTCTAATATTTCAACTCTTCTATCCAAATCATCAAATATTGGAGACAACCAATCATCTTCATGATGTGTATTTAGGATTACATAAATACCCTCATTGTATATATAATCAACTACTTCCTGTACTCTGTCCAACCATTGGGGATCAATTTTGTAATCCGAGGAGACGTCCAGTTTTTTCCACCAGGTTACAGGTACTCTTATTGTATTGAAGCCTGCATTAATTATTTCCAATATCATCTCTTTTGTGGTTTGAGGGTTTCCCCAATTCATCTCAAATTCTGCAATTGTTGCTGTTTCCTTATTATCAGGACATGCGGCCTCCAAACTATTGCCAAGGTTCCAACCAATTTTCATATCCTTTACGATCTCTTTAGCTGTCATTTTAGAAACATCTTTTATTATATTTTTCATAATGTCCCCCTCATCGATTAAGCCAGTCCACAGACTTTTTTATATATTCCAGCTGATTCTGTGCACCATAATGTTCAATTGCATAAATTCCATCATACTTTATAAGTTTTAGCTTTGTAAGGATATCTTCCATCCTGATGACTCCCGAACCAACCGGTGAGGAATAATATTTATCCCCACCTATTGTTATCATAGGGTTTTCACCGGGCGCTTCAATATAAGAACGATCTTTAAGATGTACATGGGCAATTTTGTCTTTTAGCAATTCAAAATATTGAAAAACATCCTCTTCCCAAAAGAGGAAGTTACCTGTATCGAATGCACACTGTACCTGTTTACACTCCTGTAAAAATCGAAGCAACCCTTTGCCTGACAAGGGTGAGGTTCCTGCGTCAAAATCCTCAAGGCAAATTGTAATATTTTTTGAAACCCCATATTCACCAAGCAGCTTTAAACAATTAATCATCTGCTTAATTTCATATTCTCGCTTTTCTTCACAACTGATATTCCCTGGTATAAACAAAACATTCTTTACACCATTTTCAGCTGCAATATCTAAAATTTTTATGGCTTGTGTCACATCAGGATCAGCTTCAAAATTACAGAAGTGGCAGATACAGCTTATTTCCAGATTTGAATTATTAAGAATGTTCATAGTTTCATGATACCGTTCCAATAAGTTTACAGAATTCATTTCCACATAACAAATTCCCATGTCACGTACTATTTTTGCAGCATCACAAATAGATATATTCTTTTGCTTATGTACATCAACAATGTGATCATAAAATACAGATAATCTCATATTATCAACTTCCTTTGCAATATTCGTGCCCGATTAATAATCTAAATAGACTTCACCCCACGTCTGTTTTGCTCATTTCATATACCTTTAATAAGTTAGTTAGCATTTTTTATAATTTCTTACAATTTCGCTTAGTACATTTAAATCATCCGGAACTTTTGATATCTGCGAAATAAGTGCCCGATTGTTCTTTACAAGGTTATAATTATATGTATAGGCTTGTTTCAGAGAATCGTTCTTGAATGTATATATTGTACTAAATAACCATACTAAGTATTTTTTCTCAGAATCATTCAATATGCTGTCTGTTTTTACATTAGTTGTATTTTGGAACGTGTTAAAAAGACTTGGAGACATAATTACATTTTCCTTATCGAATACACACTCCTCATACTCATTAAATATGGCATATGTACTATTAAGATATAAGGCGTGTTTAAGGGTTTTTTCAACCGTTTCCCATGTATCTTCAGGAAAACCTATCATATAAAATGCCATTGTTATAATATCAGATTTGTTTATATACTCGATCATTTTTCGTGAATTTTCAGTAAGGCCTTTCTTACTATTATATTTATTAAGTAAACTTTCTTCTCCTGACTCTATTCCAAAGCATATTAAAAATACTCCGGCTTTTTTCAATAAGTCTACTAATTCGAAATCCAATCCGTCCAGTCTGGTTTCGCATATCCATTTAAACTCAAGCTTTTCTTCAATTATTCGGTTACACAGTTCCCTTATTCTATTTTTGTCTACCGTAAAGTACTGATCCCTAAATTGAATTACATCGACACCCAACATCAATATGCTTTTTATATCTTCTATTACCTTGTCAATATCTCTGTAATCCACTTTTTGATAGAACGCAGTATAAGGACAGTATGAACAACTCATGGGACAGCCCCTGCTTGCTTGCAATGTTAATCTTATGTTTTTATTATCATCTGTATAGTTCCTGTAATTTACTAACGCGTAATTAGGGCTTGGAAAATCATTTATTCCAACATTATTTTCAGTTTTGTTAACATATTTATAGACAAATTCATCTAATGGTTCGTCGATTACATAATCGATCTCCTTCATGTTTTCCTGAACCCAGTTTTTAAGCAATTTGGAAACATGCCCGGCAATCATAACCTTACTTTCACTATGGATATTCTTTATTTTTTTCAGCAATTCTAAATCCGATTTTACTGTAGGTGCTACCGCTTTTAAAATTACAGTATCAAATCTTTCATTTTTTATTTTATCAATTAATTCATCCGGCAGTAATCTACCCTCTGTAACTGCATCTATTATATGTACATCTATCTTTTCAGATTCATCCAGAATTGTTGCAGATATAATAAAAGGTAAGTCGGGAAAAACATCATTGGTATTTAAGCATTCTCCTAAATCACCGTGTACGTCACTGTGAATGTTTACGCCATAATACGGTCTTAATAATAAAACTTTTTCTTTCATAACGGTTATCCCCCACAAAAAAACATTCTATATCTAAACGTTAGCAATAAATAATTTCTTCAGGTCACTTCTCAAATAATCCTGATATTCACATAACATTTCATAAAAATCATTCGCCTTTTCTAGTGGTACTAGCCCATCCCAATCCATTTTCATCATTTTTACATCAATATTTGGATACTTTTGGCAGAAGTACTGGAAATTTCTATACATCTGACGGTTCTCATCCTTGCCTCTTCTATGCTCTTGATGGTAATTTACAGCTAAATTACTAAATTCGAAATTAAAGCCCTGAACATATAGCTGATATGAAAAATCAATGTCTTCTATACCGTAACCGACATAATTGCTGTCATATATAAGTTTCTCGGAGCATTTTCTTTTGTCAAATGACATATTTCCTCCGAACGCTTTGCTCCAAGCTAAGTGAAACCCTTTCAAATCCTCACCGTATCTTTTTACCATTTCTAATAAATAGCTTTCTGTATAATCAGATAGGTAATAGTTATCCAATACTTTATCAAAGTTCTCAATAACATCCTCTGCCGTAAAAAGCTGCTTTTCCTCACCTGACAGCAAATCTGGATATTTGTTATATAATTTAAACTCATCTTTAAATTTAAATCTTATATCCGAATTGAAGTATGAAAGTATTAAACATTCCTTGCCTATGTAAACGCTCTTGTTACCGGAATCCAATTTTATTTTATGCTCATATACAAAATCTTTTCCCGGAATCCTGTCATCATCAGCAATAATAATGTAATCACCGGAAGCTAAATCTAGTGTAGCACTTCTTGCTTTGGAGATTCCCTTCTTTAGTTGCTGGCAATAATTGATATTCAGATCCTTGCTGTACTTTTCAACAACATCCTTCGTATTATCATTACTGCCATCATCTACTATAACCAATTCAAAATCCTTATACGTTTGATTCCGATATCCGGCTAATGTTATTTCCAAATATTTAGCTTTATTATATGTACTTATTAATACTGAAATCATTTCATTCTCCTTTATATATTCATTTTACTATTCTTTTGTTATTTCCTTTTTTTCGCCCAGCTCGGACAAAAAGTATATAAAAACGAGCATTTCAAATAATTTATTATGTCTGAAATTATATAGTTAATAATTTTTGAGGTATACCTTTTTTATGCAGTTTTCACTAATGGTTTACTAGATTACTACTTTATGGCAATATCTTTCCTAAATGTTGATTCCTAAAATCTGACGAAAACTTTTTATATAGCTTCTACTTACAGATATCTTTTCCTCCAGACCTTCAAACTTAATAAAACAAGTGTTGTCAAAGAATGGTGTTATCGCGTTTATTCTTTCCATATTAACCAAGTAGCTATTATGACATCTAAAAAAAAATAAATCTTTAAGCTTCTGTTCCCAATAATTTAGTGAATAATTACTTAAATATTTTTCTGTTTTAGTAACAATAGCTACTTTTCCATTTTTTGCTGATAAATATAGAATATCTAACGGATCTAATATAACTATATCTTTTCCTTTCGGGATGGATACTCGTCTTAAAGTTTGACTTGTCTGACTTTGTATTACAGGATTAATTATGCCTACGACTTCAATATCATCATATTTTGATATAATATTAGAAATATTATCAATACCAAGACCATTGTTGTCTATGATAATCGCCTTTATATTATCGTTTTTACTTGATTTTTTAATATCTTCCATGTTTTTCACTCCCAAATTTGAATTTTTAACTTTAGTTTACAGTTCATTCAATATATGGAATATGCAGATTGGGTCTGTCTCACCAAAAATCTGAATTTACTAATTGCCTTACAATTATCGTTAACCAGTTGGGGTAATTTGTATAAAGATGTATTAAAATAAGGCTATAATATATTTTGGATTTCATTCCAGCTACGGCTGGAATGGATAATATATATATAAGTAGTCTTATATATATACTGGTAAACCATTTTCTCCAACGATGAATAGTTGATTCTTCTGCTGAAACTATACTATTATCTAAATCAGTAAGTGCGTTTCCTATACTGCTGCTTTCATAACGTTTATAAGGTACTAAAATATCAGGTAATTCATGATGTATCCTCTTACAGTTCCTACATTTGAGTCTCCTAATAATTAAAGTAATATTTTCTTCATCTTTATTAATATATTTTCTCTTACGACTTCCAATTACATATAATTTGCATCCGCAGCGAGGACATACTTTATATTCTCTGCACCTAATATAAAAAAATCGATCTGAAATCTGCTCCATCTTATATTTTGTTAAAATAACCATAAATCTATATAATGCACCAGATGTCAGTATACGCTTTTGAGAAATTCCATGCGGTGCATCCTTTCTTTTTTAGTTGAAATTTGACATTTAAATACGGCCCCTTTCTTCATTATACCAAATAAGGTAGTTATTTAGTGTCTTGATGAATTGCTTAATGCTTACACCTACCCAACTGGGATTATAAAATATCCGGTTCTTGAAACGACCAGAAGGGCCTTCGCAGAAAAAAAATACTCCTCTCTGGTTAATACTTAGATTCTTAACCATAAAGGAGTATTTTCTATGTTTCAAAAGCAAAATTATTTACAGCGTTCCTCCTCATTTGATTACCTTTTCAAAGTATATCAACCGGGAGGCTTATTGACATTACGGCAGCTTACCTTATATCTTTCCCTGAACTTCTTTTTCAATTTTCATTACTTCATCCACGTCAATCTCACCATTCTCAAGTTGCTTAAGCAGAAGCCACGTCAACTCTGAGTTTTCCATATTTTCATTTACAACACTGCTTGCTTCTACTTTTAAATTATTTGCAGAAATGTATTCATAGAGCTTATTTATGGTATTATATTCTTCCAAAACGCTAATGTCTATGGGACAACTATACAATTCCGTTATATCCTGCGTAATCTTTAACCCTAAGTAAGAATCCAAGCCATAAGTGCTGAATGACGTATCATAATCAAGTATATCAGCTGATATTCCCAACGTACTTGCTATAATGTCCGCAATCTTGTCACATTCATCTAATAATTGTACTTCATGTGTTACTTGATTTTGATTTATAGATGAATCCGTGGCGTTGCCCTCGTTTTTGCAGTTCATAATGATTTCTTTAGGCAGCCAATACCTTTCTTTTGCAAAAGGATATTCAGGTAAAACTACTCTCTTTGGAGTAGCGGATTTGTATAAAGTTTCCCAATTGACATCTTTATACTCAAGCCATGTACTTATGAGATTATTTAACTCTCTGTCACAAGTTGACGTATCTTCAAACCCGTAATACACGCCGTTTACGTTTTCCTGAGTACTGCTTTGTCGAATTGCAGCTAACAGTTCTTCTGCTGACTCTGCCACAAATACCACTCTTTCAGCCATACTTTCTCTGCCTTGCTGCAGAGAGTATGCAATCTGTTCTAATTTGATACCATCCTCTTTAATGCTATTACAAGGAATGTTATCCACAATGTCTTTTACCGTTACTAAGTTAATAAAATCTTCATATTCCATATTTAAATTAAATACTTTGTTAATTTCACTCAGTAATTCAACATAATTCTTATTAGAAAGGTTTAATTCAGCCAGTATACTTGCTTCTGTTATAGTACTGTTTGATACACCTGTTTTAGTACATATTATTTTTATTACTTCTTCTAATATGTCGCTCCTGCTAGTATTCTTGTTGAAGAGTAATTTAATATAGTCTTCAAAATTCCGGATCATTTGTTTTAGAACGTTTTTATTTTTACCGGAAAGAATAAATGCATTTTGGCCCTTTCTTATTTTCTTTACTTCCTTTTCCGGCTCAACATGTTCTTGTAATATAAAATGTACATAGGAGCCGCCGCCGCCAAAACCATTCAAACCTGCTGTTAGCGGGTATTTCTCTCCATTTTTGCTATATGGTTTCCACACACAAGCTTGCTGTTGAATATAAAATGGTGAATTTGCTAATGGAAGTTCTTCATTTATCACATCATCATTCAAAATTCCGGGTATCAAATGATTTTTCATTTGCATAGTTATTTTGGCAATTGCTAAGATACCTGAGGCTGCTTCAGTATGCCCTATATGGTACTTAGCACTTCCTACGGAACATACCTGCTGTTCCTTTGTAAAATTACTGAATGCTGCTGACATACCTTTTACCTCGACTGCATCACCAATCTCTGTACAAGTTCCCTGAGCCTCAATATAGTTAATACTTTGAATTGGTACATTTGCTTTTCTAATTGCCTTCTCAATAACCTGAGCTTGTGCTTTTGGGTTCGGTACCATAAAGCCTCCGCCTTTACCGGAATGTACCATCTCATTGGACTTTATTACTATGTGAATATTATCCTTATCCTTAATGGCTTGCGATAAAGGTTTGATCATCATTAGTCCAAGTCCTTCTGCCGGAATATAGCCATCTGCTCCTTTGCCAAATGGTTTGCACTTTGAATCTGTTGACAATAATCCTCCTTGTGAAAGATTAATATACTTACTTGGATGTATTGAGGTATTAACACCTGCTACAATAGCTGAACTACATTCTCCATTTCTAATACTATTAATAGCAAGATGTAAAGCAGTTAATGAACCTGAACACATAGTATCTAAGGCTATACTCGGCCCACTTAAATCATAATAACTTGATATCCTATTTGCCAAATTCGAAAGTAGAGAAGGAATCATTCCCTGTGCCGGCCCATTCATAAGAAGCATTTGATACTGCTGCCACATTGATCCAACGAAGACACCTACATCCCTGTTTGTTAAATTTGACACTGCGTAACCTGCGTTTTCAAAGAGATGCCAGGTTTCCTGCAGTAGCATCCTCTCTTGAGGTTCCATAAACGCCGCATTACTTGGTGCTATATTGAAAAATAGTGGATCAAACTTATCAATATCCTTCAAAAATCCACCATATTTGCAATATGTTTTCCCTATTTCACCTTTAATTTCACTATAATAAGGTTTATAATCCCATCTTTCCTCCGGCACCTCTATAATACAATTCTTATTCTGAAGGATATTTTGCCAGTATTCATCTATATTATCTGCTTCAGGTGCTTTTGCTATCAGTCCTATAACTGCAATATCCTCATTACATACAGTGTTTGCATCAGATATAACCTCATTAGTATAATTGCTAAATATAATTTTCTCACGTTCAGTGGTATATTCTAAATCATTAGCATCCTCACACTCTTCTGCATCCCCAAGTTCCATGTATTCTTCTTGTATTACTGAGGATGTACCAAACAACTTATTATACTCTGTGCTGTAATTTTTTTGTAAATATTCATTTAGCTCATCAATATTATGGTTTTCATATAATAGTGTTTTAGGTAGTTCCCCAAACTCTTTTTCCATGCTTACTGTTATATTCATAATCATTACCGAATCTAATCCATACGCATCGAAAGCTTCATTGTTTTTAATTCGGTTTACTTCTATCTGAGTCTCTTCTGATATGACATTTTTTAAATAGCTTATTGCTGATTCTGAAGCTGATATGCCTTTTGTTCCTACATTCTTCTTAACAGCACTTTCCTTAGATTTACTAACTTCTTCTTTTACTGTCTTAATTTCTTGACTTTTAGTTACGTTAGCTGATGCCAAAACAAATAATTGATGTATCGAGCTTAAATTTGCAATGGCAAATTCAAATGCTTGTAATCCATCCTTTGTCTGCAACGGCACCATATTATTACGCTTCTTCATACCTTCAATTTCACTGTCTTTCAACCTCATACCGCCATCTAACCAATATGGCCAGTTAATTGATAACATGTTCTTTCCATTGAAACCTTCAACAGTTGCATATGCATCTAAATAGTTATTAGCATATGCGTAGTCACCTTGTCCCATATTACCCATTAAGCCTGCTA
>JAEZIU010000162.1 GCA_023436485.1 Bacillota bacterium
AAGTCTGTTACCACTAAGTCAGGCTTCATATCTTTAATTTTCTTTAATGCTTCATCTCCATTTCCACATTCACCGCAAATGGTAAACCCAAGCTCTTCCCAATCTGCAACAATCTTTAATGCTTCAAGTGCCATTGGCTCATCATCTACAAGTAAAACCTTAAACATTAAAAAGCCTCCTCCATGACATTGCATAATGATAGTATATACCGGATATTTTATTCTACGGTCTACAGCTTTTCAAAAGGTATTGTAAAATAAATTGTTGTCCCCGTATTAATTTGGCTTTCAATTTTGAAAGAAATATCTTCTCCGTAATAAAGTCTTAACCGCCTGTACACATTTCTGATGCCAATACTTGTACTGAGTTCGACTTCACTTTTAATATTTTCAATTAACTCTTTTAAGGTGTATTTATCCATTCCCGAACCATTATCTTTGACGCTTACCCGGAGACCTGATTCACACATATCAATATTAATATTTATAACCCCTACCTCTTTTATCGCCTGGATACCATGCTTACAGGCGTTCTCAACCAAAGGCTGTAGACTCATTTTTGGTATTTTAAAGTCCATCAGGGTTTCATTTACATTTATATCATAATGGAATTTGTCACAGAAACGGAATTTTTCTATTTTCAGATACATTTCCGTAAATGAAAGTTCTTCCTCAATTGTTACCAGGTCGTCCTTCCAGCTTAATAGGCGGCGTAATGTCTTTGACAGGTATTTGATGACATCTACGATTTCTGTATAATTATTTTTTATGCTGACTACCAATATAGCATTTAACGTATTAAAAAGAAAATGCGGATTCATCTGGCTCTGGAGAAAGTTTATTTCTGCCCTGACCCGTTCAAGTTCGAGACTCTTCTTCTGAAGTTCCAGCTTATACACATCATTTATAAGTGTATTTATTCTTGCTGCCATAAGGTTGAAGTTTCTGATGACACCGCCTATTTCATCTTCTCCTTCGTTTATTTCTATCAGATCGAACTTTCCGTCTCTGAATTTAAGTATATGCTTGGACAATTTTCTCAGTCTGTAGTTATATGACCGTACAATAATGTACATTAGAAGTGATGAAATAAGTACACTCATAAAAGCAAAAATTAATACAAAACTAAGGGTATCCCCTACAGAGTCAGCTATACGCTCTCTATTTGTAACTCCTATAAGCTTCCAGCCTTCAAAATATGATGAATTCCCAAGGTGTGCTTCAAGAATCATGTTCTCCTGTCCCAGAGAGCGATTGTTAAGTTTTTGCAATACATCAATATTGCTTACACCGTATCTTCCTGTAGTTGAACATACTATGGTGTTTTGAGGGTCCACCAAGTATAAACTCAAGTAGTCCTTTTCACGATTAAAAACAGTAAATACCCTGTCAAGACTTATATCAACCTTAAGTATCTTTTCACTGCTGCCTAAAGCGGGGTTGTTTTTGGAGCTTCTCAGAATGCTTAAATACTGTATTTGTCGGACGGGAGCACTGTTTGTACTTCCCAGATATGTTCTGATTAGAACCTGTTCATTGGATTCCGACAGATCCCTGTACCATGGAGTTTTTTTTATAGCGTTGTCAATATAGTAGTATGTGCCCCCCGCTCTTATGCTGGGGTTGTCTACATATAAGCCTATATTTGTAATATAATTATATGCTACAGTGTAAATTGACAGTCTGTTTCTAAGGGTAGTGTTATAAATATCATAATACTCCCCCGCATCTTCATACCTGGCATCCAGTAAATCATATATAATTGCATCAGTAGATATGGAGTGGCTAACCGCAATACCCCCTTCTATTAAACTATTGATATCACTTTTTGCCCTTTCCATGGATATTTTGTAATTGTTTTCTTCTCTCTGAGTGACTACCGTGTAGAACTTATCGAGAAATGCCGCATTGATTAAAATTATTGGTGTTAATATACAAACTATATATATTATTAGAAATTTCATATTTAGCGGAATATCGTTAACCCTGCTTAAAATTCTCGGCCTAAGTTTCATGGTATATTCATCTCCGAATTAAGTTGTTTTCCCTGTTTTAAATGCTGATGGAGGCAGGTTGGTTATAGCTTTAAATTTACTTAAAAAGTATTTTGGGTCATTATAGCCCACGGCACTTGAAATCTCGCTTACCTTCATATCTGTTCTCTGAAGTAGTTTCTTAGCTTCTTCTATGCGTACAGTATTCAGGTAATCGTTGAACTGCATACCGGAAACCTTTTTAAACAGCTGACCCAGGTACACGGAGTTCATGTAAAAATGCCTTGCTACCTCTTTCAATTTAATGTCTTTGCAATAATTGTGCTTAATAAAATTTTTTACTTCGCATACAATATACTGAGGATTTCCCTGTTTAAAATCATTTATATGTGAAGCTGCGCTTAAGCATTGCTTCAAAAATTCGCTCTGAAGCTCTGACATATTCATATGCTCTGAATTTTTCTGAAAATCCAATGCAAGGGGTAAAAACTCCTTCAGGTCTCCGCTTATCTCCATTATAAGCTTTACCAGCTCCATCTGAAAGCTCATAAGATACGAGATGATTATCTGAGGTGCACTGTGGTTTTCTAAAAAATTCTCAAAAAGTCTGATTACAACAGGTTCAATTTCTTCAGCACAGTTTGACCTTATGAGATCTAACAATTTATTATAATTTTCAGTACACAATTCAAAATTAATGTTTAATCCCTTAACATTCTCATAATTTATGAGACTTTTATCCGGCGAATAAAACTTAAATCCAATGGCAAAAAGAGCCTGTCTATATGCTTTGCTTATCGATGATAGGCCCTTTTCCGTATCACTTATTGACGCGTAAACCACGTCTCCAAAAATTTGATTTAATTGTAAAAGCAGACTCTGTGCCAACACCTCAAGTGAATTGAAAAAGGGCATGTTCTCACTGGCTATTACACCGATTCTTCCTTTTCCATCTTCAAATATATGAAACTGAAAAGCCTGATCAAGAGCATCTTCTATCACTCTTCCGGCTTTTGTTCTATTCATATTCAATCCGACTTTTTCTTCTCCCTGAGCCCAACTGTCAGCTGAATCAACCTCAAAAAGTATGCACCGGACTTCCTCATCCTCTGCAATATCAAGAAGCATACCTACCCTGCCTATGAGGGACGGTTTATTATCTCCGTTTATCAATCTCATAATGCTCTGATTTGCAATGAATGAAAGCTGTTTATTTACATTTTCGGCTTTTTTCCGTTCCTGTCTGATCTGTTCTGCCAGTTTTGTAACAACACTATTCAGTTCAGCATCATCCAAGGGTTTAAGCAGATAGTTACTGGCATTGTACAGCATTGCACGTTTGGCATAGGAAAAATCGTCATAGCCGCTGAGTATAACATATTTGGCAGTAGATTTTAGTTTTTCGCTTGACAGCCTGATTAATTCCAGACCATCTATACCGGGCATGCTTATGTCTGTTATTATAAGATCAGGGTTGCATACTCTCACAATTTCCAGTGCATCCTCACCATTTGATGCTTCACCGCAAATTCTAAAGCCATGTGCTTCCCAGTCTATCATAACTTTCAGCCCCTCAAGAACATATGGTTCATCATCTACAAGAAGTACTTTCAACATTTAATGCAACCTTCCTTATATAATTATTTATGCAAGTTAGTTGACAAATTCACTATCCTCTCAAATATTTTAGTGGAATGCAAGGCTTTGTCCTGCTTTTAGTTCAACTGCTGTCCCGCCGTCTCTAGAAAGCCATACAGGAACACAACTCGGATTATACACTATTGTTTGATCAACGCTGAATATCAATCCCTTTAGAGCACATATATAATCTTTTATTTCTATATTGGTAGCAT
Organism: Bacillota bacterium; assembly: GCA_023436485.1. Taxonomy (GTDB): domain Bacteria; phylum Bacillota; class Clostridia; order Acetivibrionales; family DSM-1351; genus Ruminiclostridium. The sequence goes on from JAEZIU010000162.1 coordinate 3,847, forward strand.
ACCATACTTCCGGATCATCAGCTGCCTCCTTACAGAAATCCTCAATAACCTCCCAGTTATTTTCTCTGTAAAACTCAAAGCTGTGCCCCCAAATATAGAATAGTGGCAGTTTTAGCCAAGGATATGGATTTTTGAAGTCTTTAAGCTTATCCTTTAAATCATTATTATGATGACATGTAGGGTGCCATTCCAAGAAATTTGATGGCACGAAAAAACCGCCGGTTGAATTAACCGTACGTGAGTATTCAATACCTAATACGTCCAGGGTATTCACTACATTGGAGTCATATTCCCCAAATGGATATGACATCCCTCTTACAGGATAGCCTACTTCTTTTTCAAGCCACCGTTTGTCTTCTCTTATCTCTTCCACAAGCTGTTCCTTGGGTAACTTTGTAAGATAAGGATGAGTTACACTGTGACAAGAAACTTCATGTCCCTTATACAGACTTTCAATCTCTTCTTTTTTTACAAATCCATCAGTACCTATAGTTCCCGAATTTATATGAAAAGTTGCTTTCATATTGTACTTGTTAAATATTTCTACAAGCCGCCGATCATGTATCTGACCATCATCATAACTAAATGTTATTGCCTTTTTTTTGCCTTGAGGATAATAAAATTCGTATCTCATGTCATTAATCGTCCTTTTCTTTCATTTTACAACACAATAAGTAAAAAGCCAAATGGTTTTATTCGACAAAGTGTTTTGCAAAATTAACCCTTGCCGTGCCTACTGCAGCCGTTTCTTATAAATACTACCGCAAACATCAATTCATTCCAAGTCTGCAGAAATATGAGTATAGACACTGTTGCAATTGCAGGACGCAGAGTTGAAGAATTAATTATGTGGAAGGTTTTATTCTTATCATAGCATAAGTAAATATTGTTGCAACTGTTACAAATGTATTGTTGGAGTAGGAATACAGAAAACCCACTAAGGACAAGGCCTAGTGGGTTTTCTGTAAATTTAAAGGATTCGATTTTTTATTTTTTTAATGCAGCTAATTTCTCATCAACTATTTCCTGTCCGCCTGACTTCATGTACTCATTAACCAGTTTGTCATAAGTCTTGTCGAAATCAGCAGGCTTGCATGTGATACTCTTAACAAATATTTCTGATTCCTTATCAGAAAGAGCCTTCTGATATTTAGCCTGTGATTCTATAACAGTATCAAAATGCGGAATATAACCTGCATCTGTAAGTGAAATTTCATATGCTTTCTTGAATGTATCTTCAAATCCGGGGTATCCGAATGAAGCTGCTTGGATGTTCTTCGTTGGATCTCCGAATTCTTTACCGTTAACAATTAATGCTAAGTCATTGAAGTTAGCTTTCTTTGCATCAGGAAGCTGGTCATTCTGTATAAAGTTTGCCGGGATACCATCAACTTCATCAGTGTATTGGTCGCCCTTTATACCATTCTGAAGGAATTTGATTACTTCAGGCTTTGCCTGCCATTCAAGATACTTAACAGCTTCTTCTGCATGTTCACTTGCTTTTGGAACTATTAAGTATAATCCGTTAGGATTATATTTCATCTTTGGATGTTTTCCTTCTGAGTTCGTAAAAGGATCACATGGGATCATATCTGCACCGGGAACCTGCTTTTTCAACTCAGATAATAATCCGGGAGTTACTCTAATCGGGAAATCATAATTATGTATCATGAATCCTATTCTTCCTTGTGATACATCTTTTTCATACTGCTTTCCGTCTTTATCAAGTGCAAACTGAGGATTCAAGATGCCCTCGTTGTACAGCTTGTTTAAGAATTTCATACCATCTTTGAATCCCGGAATGACCCAGTTTGGCAATGTCATTCTCTGTTCTTCTGAAATTGGTTTCTTAAAGGACTCTAGCAACATTGATGTAGTCCAGTTAATATTGTTTGGATCAACAAATGTGCTAAAAGGATAGTTCTTGTCGCCAAGTTTTCCGGGATCCTTTTCTTTAAACGCCTTCATTACCTGATACCACTCATCTGTAGTAGTAGGAACAGACATTCCGACTGCATCCAACCAGTCCTTACGGATGTATGCTGTGAAACATCCTTCTATAACTCTCTTTGCAGGAACTGCAAGTTGCTTTCCATCGAATTTACCGTAGTTAAGCAGAGTTTCGCCAAGATATGATGTAAGATTTGGAGCATTTTTCTTTAACAAATCTCCTATATCAGTAAGTCCGCCACTTTTAACATAATTGTATATAATACCGTCATTGTAAGTAAAGCTGATATCAGGTGCTGTATTTGATGCCATAAGAACGTTGAGCTTTTCAACTTCCTGTTGTCTTAAAACAGGTATGAACTTTACATTAATGTTGTTTGGCTTACCAAAGTTCTCTTGTATCCATTTTGTCTGGAAATTATCATCTGCCTTATACCCGGGTGTAGCTCTGTCGAAAACTTCCACTGTTAATTCTACTGCGGGACCGGATTTTGCCCCATTGGATGATGAAGCACTCTTTGAACTATCTGCGTCTGTTCCGCCGTTTGAACCACAGCCTGCAAATAGAGTAATGCTCATAGATGTCAACAGTGCCAAACTTGCAATTCTGGTACTTAGTTTTTTCATTAATATCTCCTCCATTACTTTATTTTATATAAATCTTCATGTTATCCGAAGACCTTATATCAACCTTTAACGGCACCAATCATTATACCGCTTACAAAGTGTTTCTGAAGCTTAGGATATACAAGAACTATGGGTAATGTCGCAAATACTACACAGGCTGCTTTAAGACTTTCAGGAAGTAGATTTTGTGACATATTTCCGTCTCCTATGGATGCATCTACGGCTTGGCTGTTAACAATTATCTGGTACAACTTTAACTGCAATGGATATAGTTTTGAATCGCTTATATAAAAGAGAGCGTCCATGAAGCTGTTCCATTTCCCAACAGCATAGAACAGACTCAGTGTAGCGAGTACAGGCTTTGACAACGGCAGTACGATCTTGAAAAGAACACCTATATCATTGCATCCGTCAAGTATAGCTGATTCTTCAAGACTTTCAGGCAGAGATGTAAAGAATGTTTTTAAAACTATAAGGTTAAATGCACTTAATACTCCCGGCAATATCAAGCTCCATGAGCTGTCAAGCATATGCAGATTCTTTACCAACATATAATCAGGTATAAGTCCACCGCTGAAATACATTGTAAATATAATCAGCAACATTATGACATTTCTTCCTTTTAGCCTCTGTTTGGTAAGAGGATATGCTGCACAAATTGTCAGGAACATACCTATCACCGTGTACACAACAGTAATGATAATCGTATATACAAGAGACCAAATCATTGTTGAATCTTTCAGAATAGCTTTATATGATTCAATATTAAGATTCACGGGCCATACAAAAACCTTAGAAGCCAGAATTGCGGAGTTGGAGCTCATTGAAACGGCTACAACATTTAATACAGGGAATAAACACAGTACTACGCAAATCAAAGTTATTACATTTATAAAAATATTAAAAACCTTATCACTGGTTTTATAAACCATTTCCTATACCACCTTTCTTCTACCAAATACCCTGTTCGCCGCTTTTATTTGCTATCCAGTTAGTCACTGTCAGGAACACCAGCCCAACAATCGACTGGAATAGTCCTACTGCAGTTGCAATGTTATACCTGGAGGACTGCAAGCCCACCCTGTATACATAAGTACTGATAACATCTGAAAAATCTTTAACCTGTTGATTACCCAGAATATAAGGTCGGTCAAACCCTATCATGGAAATCTTACCAATGTTTAATATAAACAGAATAATTATTGTAGGCTTAATAGCCGGCAGAGTGATGCTCCAAATTTTTCTGAGTCGCCCTGCACCGTCGACATCTGCAGCTTCATATAATTCGGAAGGTATTCCGGTTATAGCAGCGAGGTATATTATCATACCCCAACCTGCACTCTGCCATATACCGATACCTGTATATGTTGCCAACCAGTGCCACTTTTCTGTTAAGAAAGGTATTGTTTTAAATCCCATTCCCTTAACAATAGTATCAATCATACCAAAATTCGGTGCAAATATCTGAAGTGCTATACCCCCTATAATAACCCATGACAAGAAGTGCGGAAGATAGAGCATTGTCTGAGAAATTCTTTTATATCTTACGGATTTTACTTCATTGATAATAATTGCGAGAATGATTGGAGCCGGGAATCCGAATATCATATCAAATCCGTTAAGCAGGAATGTATTTTTAAGTGCTCTGTAAAAATCATCGGATTTGAAAACTTCCCTGAAGGCATCCCATCCTATCCATGGACTGTCAAATACTCCCTGAAATATGTTGTATTCTTTGAATGCTATAACGATGCCATACATGGGTACATATTTAAACAGTATAAAGTATGCAACCGGCAACACTAACAACAAATAAAGATATATATCTCTTTTTAAGTAATGTCCAAACCCCTTTTTAGGAAGATTATTTGGTAAAGCTTTTGAAACAGCAGTACTAGTTTTCCCCATGCAAACAGCAACCTCCCCGGTTAAATTTTTTGAATTTAATATAGTAGATAAAAGCTTTTGTTCAATCTGCTGATGGCATTATTTTATCACTAGAAAATTTCAGTTCAAGAATGACTATTTTATAAGTATTTCAATTTTAATCATTTAGTCTGTGCTAAGGGGCAAAAGGACTACAAAGGACAGATTTGAATTGTTCAATAATCAATATTGATTCATGTAATCAATATTAAATACTAAACCTGTACCGATTTGATTGCACAGGATTACATTTAATTTTTTATATGGAATATAACTGTTTTAACTTGATTTTTCAGGAAAATTTTATATTAATTATAAGGTAATGAAATAGATATTAATATATAATATTTGTATGATATTTGTGAACACACAAAACACAATGGGGTGCAGTAATGATGAAAAATTATTCGATAATTGTGAAGTTAATGCTTGTCCTTTCCCTTTTTATAATAATACCTATTATTACTATTACCTTTATTTTTAATTATGGGATAATGAAGTACTCTGAAGATGAAATAGGCCGTTCCGGTCTTGGTAAGCTTGATTCAGCCAGAAGTGTTACGGATCTTCTTGCTCAGACTATTAATAACGAGAGTCTTCATCTGTCTTTGGATGAAACTCTTAATAAATTATATGGAATGGATGATATAAATCAGGCTATCAAAGACAGTGATAACAATCTAATGCTTTATCAATTTGTATCCAAGCTATCAGATATAGTTAAAACAAATAATGCCTATTCCTCAGTATACCTGTATCTGGATAATTCTAACTACGTAGCAACAAGCAATGGAGTGTACCCCAAAGAATCCTTTCCCGATGATACCTGGCTTAAATCATATATAAAAAGTAAAGAACTGGGAGAGCCTTTATCCTGGACAAATCCAAGACCAAGCGACACTAACGGAAATACTTCAGTTATATCCTACATATTCCCTTTAACATATACTACAAATCTTAAAGGTTCGATTACCATAAATGTATATGAAAGCAGGTTAAGCAATCTTATTAACAGCAATAATTACGACATCGGGGATTTTATAAGTGTTATAAATTCCAAGGGTGAAGTCATATCTTCCGTTGATAAAACTATACTTAATAAGAACTTGTCCAATGTTTCCTATATTTCGAAGGTCTTAAGCAGCAGAGTTGACAGAGGACATTTTATTGAAAGCATTAATGGCAAAAGGTTTCTTATTACATACCTGAAAACCGGAGCTGAAAACTGGACATATGTAGGTGTTTTTTCCCTTAATATCCTGACTACCAAGGTAAACTCACTTAAAATGTCCATAATTTATATATCAATTTTCTTACTTGTGCTTTTCGTACTGCTGTCATATATAATTTCGCGCAGATTGTTCAACCCTGTAAAAAAACTGGTGCAGGAAATCAAGTCCAGAAAAGGTATTGATATTATAGGAAACGGAAATGAGTTTACCCTTCTGTCTAAAACCTTTGATTCCATGATAAAACAAGAAGATCAGCTGTTCCGAACCATTGAAAAGGATCATAAAAATCTCCGTGAAAACTATTTGCTAAGCCTCCTAAGGGGAAAGCCTTCCATCGCTGAAGATGAAATACATCTTTTCCCGTTGAAAAACACTCTGAGTTGCATTATATACATTGACAAGTACAATGATTTCGTATCAAACTTTTCATACGAGCATCAATATTACCTTAAATCAGTAATATTGAACCTATCTGAAGAAAAGATAGGCGAATCTTATAAATGTTCCGGTGTAGTTCTGGACGGAGATAAGGTAGTTCTTATTGTAAATATCTCCGATGAGGACATTACAAATGTTACCCCCGTGCTAAAAAATGCTTTCTACGTTGTTCAACAGGAAGCGGCAAAAGTAATAGAAACAACCATTTCAGTTTGTGTCGGAGGCATTTATGATGATATTCTGAATATTAGGAATTCGTACAATGAGGCACAGAATCTTATAAAGCAAAGATTTATGATGGGACACGAGGCTTTTATATTTCAAAAGGAAGACCTTGCAGACACAAATAAGTATTTCTACCCCTTTAATATTGAAAAACAGATATTCAACAATATTGATATCGGCTCAAAAGATGCACTATTGATTTCCATAAGCTGCTTCTTTGATGAAATTAAGCAAAATAAGAACCTTAGCTACGATAATGTTATGCTTATACTTAACCAGTTGCTGGGAAACACCATAAAGTATTTGCTGGATTTAAACATTAGCGTCAGCAAGGTTTTTGGAAATGACTTCAACATATACAGTAAGCTTGCAGAGATTGAAACTCTGGACGAGGCAGGTTTATTCCTTTCAAATATTTATTTGCAGATTATTGAGTACAATGAAAAGTTCAAGGTTGAAGGGAAATCTCATATAGTCAAAATCTTGGATTACATTCATAAAAATTATAAGAAGGATATTGCAATTAATACCCTTGCAGAACATGTGGGACTTAGCTATTCTCACGTAAGAAAGATATTTAATGACGAGACCGGTGAGAACATTGTTAACTATATAAACAACATGAGAATTGAAGAAGCACAGCGTCTGCTGCGTCAAACAAACATGAATATAAATGATATTGCACTTAGCCTGGGATATAACAACAAACAGAGCTTCACCAGGTTTTTCAAGAAATATGTGGGTATTAATCCGGGAGAATACAGAAGCATAAAGGCAAGTTAATCATAAATGGTCAAAACAAAAACAGGCAGTTAAGTCGGCCTGTTTTTGTTTTTATAGTAAAGTTTTAATATATTTGTCTTCCTAATTCATCAGGTATTCCTGTTTTACGATAGAAGTAAGTATTTATAACGTCTCTCCACTCTTTGGAATGTTCAAGCTGTCCATCAAGTCTTTCCAGTACATGCCAAAATATTTCTTCACCCACCAACCCTTTTAGGCTCTTCCACATGTTAATTAATTCTTCTACCTCTACAACACCTTTAAAATGGGTGTTGTAGATATATTGAATTAATGTTTCACCTGATTTTAGTCTGTAATCATAAGGTACATGGTGAAAAAACAGCAACAACTCTTCAGGACACTTTTCAATATCCTCATAAATCTCGGCAACATCCTTATGGTACTGCCCTGCATATCCTGTTCCGTTTCTGACTGTTCTGTCAACGCCTATTCCCTTATGGTCTGCCCTATGATATGTTCCCCACTTATCGTATTCATATCCGTCTACATTAGGCCCGTAATGATGGTTAGGATTAACCATCCAGCCAATTCCCAGTGGTGAAGTATATTTTTCATAGGTTCCCCATGAACCCAACAGCATTTCTTTTACGGTATTTACAACCTTTTCGTTGTTTGAATAAGTCATTCTAACCCATTCATCGGTAATTTGTTCTGCTGACAAATCCGGGTTCCAGCATAAACGTGCATAACCGTAAGTGTTGGATTGAGCCATTTGATGGCCCGTCCAGTTCAGGTCATTTCCTATATTGGTAACCGCAGCAATACCGCCTAATTTGTTATTAAAAGCAGACCCACTAATTATATTTTTTACACTTGTGTCCTTGCCTTGTGTCATTGTATCAAAATCCAGTATTTCCTTCCACATTGGCACCAGATAGCATAAATGTTTCTGCTGTCCTGTGTATTCCTGAGTTATCTGAAGCTCCAACAGTTGGTTTGTTTTTTGCAATCCCCCGAATAATGGTGATACAGGCTCACGCACCTGAAAATCCATAGGCCCGTTTTTTATCTGGAGCAATACATTTTCCTTAAACAAGCCATCCAGAGGCATAAAGTTGTCATAGGCAGCTTTTGCTCTATCAGTTGTAAGGTCACGCCAATCCTGCATACAATTGTAAACAAAGCATCTCCATATAACCAGCCCGCCGTAAGGTTCCAAGGCTTCGGCAAGCATATTTGCACCGTCTGCATGAGTTCGTCCGTAAGTAAAAGGCCCCGGCCTGAATTCTGAATCAGCTTTAATCAGAAACCCTCCAAAGTCAGGTATCAGCGAGTATATTTCATCAGCCTTTTCCTTCCACCACTTTCTTACCTCGGTATCCAAAGGATCGGCGGTAGAAAGTCCTCCTATTTCAATTGTACTAGCAAAATTTGCACTAAGGTACAGCTTTATACCATAGTTACGGAATATTTTAGCCAGATTTGCCACGTCTTTAAGATATTTGTCTGTAATAAGCATACTCTCATACTTATGAACGTTAACATTATTTATAACAATACTGTTTATTCCCACTGAACATAGAAGTCTTGCATAATCTCTTATTCTGTCAAGATCATCTGTTATTTTATTATGTGTAAAGAAAATGGATTTTCCTGCATAACCCCTTTCTATACTTCCATCTATATTGTCCCAATGGTTTATAATACGAAGCTGATTTGCAGGGTTTTCAATCTTTAAAATTCCTTCAATCACTGACTCAGTCTGCAGTAGTCTCAACAGGCTGAATACTCCGTAGAGAAGGCCTTTAATAGTTGTACCTGCCACAACAACTGATTCACAATTGCCGGATTTCACAGCTTTGATTATAAAGCCTTCACTCCCGATTTTAACTACCTCATCATACTTTACATACGAGTCTATTTCTTTTCCTCTTCCAAGTACCCCCAGAGCAATGAATGAGCTTTGTTCCGGCTCACCTGATACAGCGGCATCTAATCCCAATATTCCTTTTATTCCACTTCTTAACTCGTCTAAAGCAATATTTGTGTCATCTGATTCTTGTGAAACAACTATATTGGAAGCCCATTTTGAATAAGTTTCTCTAAGCTGATTGTTTTCAAGTAAATGATATCCAAGCCAGCAGTTATATCCTTTTGCACTGTATATTTCTGCATTTATATTTGATTTAGACACTCTATTTCCCCCCGATAGTCATTTTGTCTATAGCTTCCCACAATCCGTTCAAGTAGGTTATACCTAATGCCCTGTCATAGAGCCCATAGCCCGGTCTTGCCTTCTCTCCCCATATCATTCTACCGTGGTCGGGACGTATATACCC
>JAEZIU010000164.1 GCA_023436485.1 Bacillota bacterium
AATCTACTTTTTTTAATTACCTGGCAGGCAGCAGAATTTCTATTGTTGAAGATACTCCTGGCGTAACAAGAGACAGGATATATACCGAGATAGAGTGGAGAAGTAAAAAGTTTACATTAATAGATACAGGCGGAATTGAACCTTATTCCGAGGATATTATTATGCAGCAAATGAAGCGTCAGGCTGAAATTGCTATTGAAACAGCAGACGTTATTCTTTTTATGGTGGATGCTAAGGATGGGATGACAGCTACAGACAAAGAAGTTGCAACTATGCTGAGGAAATCCCAGAAGCCTGTTGTGCTATGTGTAAACAAGGTTGATAGGGTTGGAGATCCGCCTCCTGATGTGTATGAATTTTATAACCTTGGTATGGGTGATATGCAGATTATTTCTTCCGTACATGGCCTTGGAATGGGTGATTTACTTGATGCGATTTTTGAGCATTTCCCTGAAGATATTGATACCGAAGAGGATGAGGATGTTATAAAGGTAGCCGTTGTCGGAAAACCTAATGCAGGAAAATCTTCATTGATAAACTCAATTCTTGGTGAAAACAGGGTTATTGTAAGTAATATCCCGGGTACTACAAGAGATGCTATTGATACTCATGTAGAAAAGGATGGACAGAAGTACACTTTTATTGATACTGCCGGAATAAGAAAAAGAAGCAAAATCAACGAAACTATTGAAAAATACAGTACAATCAGGTCTTGGACTGCCATTGAACGTGCAGATGTATGCCTTATTATGATTGATGCCGAAGACGGTATAACAGAGCAGGATACAAAAATTGCTGGTTATGCACATCAGCAGGGAAAAGCCTCAATTATAGTTATTAATAAATGGGATTTAGTTGAAAAGCAGACGGGTACACTAGAGGAATACAGGAAAGTAGTGCATGAGAAATTGGGATTTATGACCTATGCACCGGTTCTCTTTATATCTGCTAAAACCGGACAAAGGGTTAATAAAATTTATGAGCTTATCAAATTTGTTGCAGATCAGGCAGCCTTCCGTATTTCTACAGGAATGTTAAACGATCTTGTAAATGAAGCAGTTGCTATGGTTCAGCCTCCTTCAGATAAGGGAAAGAGACTGAAAATATATTATATGACTCAGATAGGTATAAAGCCACCGGTATTTGTTGTATTTGTTAATGACTTAGAATTGTTCCATTATTCCTATGAGCGTTATTTAGAAAATCAGCTGAGGAAGAATTTTGGTTTTGAAGGAACTCCCATAAAGTTTATCCATAGACAGCGTGAAAAGGAAGATTAGTCTAAGCAGTGTAAAGATTATGGATTTATATCTTTAAATGATTTTCAGCCGGCTAGGCTTATGGAGGGAAAGATGGGTCTTTTTTCAATAAAGATTTTATTGGTTATGATAATCGGATATTTTCTTGGAAGCTTAAATACTTCCATTGTTGTGGGGAGAATTTACGGAACTGATATACGTAAGCATGGTAGCGGTAATGCCGGAATGACAAATACATTGAGGACACTTGGAAAAACTGCTGCTGTTCTTGTAATATTCGGAGATATTCTTAAAGGAGTTTTATCATATATTATTGGTAACGTGATTATTACGTCCATACCTGATTCAATTACTTTGTCTATTTCAGGGATAGGTGGTATGGTTGGCGGTATTGCTGCTATAGTAGGGCATAACTGGCCCATATATTTCGGATTTAAAGGCGGAAAGGGTATTCTCACTTCATTTTCAGTGGTAATGATGATGGATTGGAAACTTGGCCTTATTCTTCTGGGTGTATTTGTTATAATAGTAGCGATTTCCAGATATGTATCGCTGGGTTCAATATTAGCATGCGTAGCCTTTCCAATAGGTGCCGCCATAAAAGGGAACACTCCTATTTTTATTATATTTGCGGCAATACTGTCAATACTGGCAATTACCCGTCATAATGGGAATATTAAGAGACTTTTGAATGGAACAGAATCAAAAATAGGTGAAAAGAAAAAAGCTTGATGTATATATAATCTTATTGGGTATAGGGAGGCAAACATGAATAGAAATATAGCAATTGTTGGTGCGGGAAGCATGGGTACGGCAATGGCGGTATTGTTATCTAAGAATGGTAACAAAGTAAGATTGTGGTCACCCATGGTAGAAGAAGTGGAAATGTTAAAGAAAAACAGGGAGCATATTACAAGATTGCCTGGTGTAAAAGTAGCTGAAAGTGTTATATTTACAAACGATATTTCGGAGGCATGCAAAGAAGCGGAAGTAGTTGTGCTGGCTGTTCCTTCGCAAACTACAAGACAGAACTGCAAAACCATTGCAGCAATTATCTCCAAGGATACTGTTGTTGTAACCTGTTCAAAGGGAATTGAAAATGAAACTTGTAAGTTGCTTTCAGAAATAATGAAAGAGGAGCTGCCTGATAACAACGTAGCAGTATTATCAGGTCCAAGCCATGCAGAAGAAATAGGAAGGGATATACCTACTACTGTAGTAGCTGCTTGCGAAAAAATAGAAATTGCTGAGTTCCTTCAGGATTTGTTTATGACTCCGAATTTCAGAGTGTATACAAATATTGATGTAGTTGGAGTAGAACTGGGAGGAGCTCTTAAAAATATTATTGCCTTATGTGCCGGAATCTCAGATGGTTTGGGATATGGTGACAATACAAAGGCTGCTCTTATGACAAGAGGAATTGCAGAAATATCCCGACTGGGTGTTGCCATGGGAGGACATGCTGATACTTTTTCAGGACTCACGGGAGTAGGGGATCTGATAGTTACCTGTACAAGTATGCATAGCAGGAACAGAAGAGCAGGCATACTCATTGGTCAGGGAAAGAGTGTACAGCAGGCATTGGATGAAGTCAATATGGTTGTTGAAGGCGTGGCAACAACAAAGCCTGCATATGATCTTGCCAAAAAACTTGGTGTTTCAATGCCGATAACAGAAGAAGCATATAAAATACTTTTTGAAGATAAAGACCCAAGAAGTGCTGTAGGAGCTTTAATGACCAGAGATAAAAAAACTGAAATGTAAATATTAATGAGAGGGCTGCCACCCGATGAATTATTTTCATTGGATGGGCAGCCTTTTTTCAGCTAAAAAAAAGCTGCTCAAAAGAGCAGCCCTAAAAATTATACTATAACTCGTCTTGCTTTCATAAAATTGTTTGCATAGTATCCGGCAGTTATATCAGAAATTATAACCTTACGGGTAGAGCTTCCTGATGCCGCATGGATAAATTGTCCGCCGCCAATGTATATTCCTACATGGCTGATACTGTTGTGACCTCCGTCAGTATCAAAGAAAACCAAATCACCGACACTCAAGTCCTGACTTGAAACACTTCTACCTTGGGTTGCCTGACTGGAAGCTACCCTCTCTAATGAAATATCGAAATGCTTAAAGACATACTGTACAAACCCTGAGCAGTCAAAGCCCTTAGGAGTTGTACCTCCATAAACATACTCTGTACCCAATAGAGTCCTGGCAAATTTAACAATCTGCACTGATTGGTCGGTAGAATTTTCAGACTGCTTGTCCGAAGTATTGTCATCGGAATCTTTGGAAAGGGTGACATATTGACTGAACGCCCAACCTGTTTCACCATCTGATGTTTTTACTTTTAACCAATCACCTGAGCTTTCAAGAATACTGAGCTTGTCCCCTCGGGTCATACTTCCTATGACCTTTGAAGTTGTTCCGGGTTCACTTCGGAGATTCAGAACAGATGCGGAAACTGTTCCAGTCTGAATTTCATCGGCAAAAGATGAAAATGCAAACAATCCCAGGCACAACACAATAGTTGCTGCACCGGAAATCATTTTCTTTAGTTGTAACATTTTAGCCTCCTATTTATGGCTTCCGAAGTTAGCTGTCGGGTTCGGGTAATAGGATCGCCCTACGAAAAAGACAAAGATGGATTATTGCAAAGATGATTATTATATGTACTGCTTACTATTCGTCTTTTACGATTAGCCCCAAAATTGGTTCCTCCGTACCTCGTTTTAAGAGGATTCAGCCTTACTATAAGAAATTATATCGTGGATTGTTTGTTAATGTCAATTATTGTTGTTGGTTAAAAAAGGCATGCTAACGAAATTTTAAATAAGCTTGAGGATCATATGATTTGATATCTCAATGTTTTCCATTATCAAATCATATTTTTCAATTTATTTATTTTTTTGTAATAATAACTGTTTTCGGACATATATTTAATATTGAAAAAGACAATATACATAGTCCGTAAAGAGACGTGTAACAATATAGGGGAGGGTTCTAAGGGTGGATAAATTCAACATATACCAGCAAATAGCTGAAAGAACTCAAGGGGATATTTACATAGGAATTGTGGGACCTGTCAGGACGGGAAAATCAACTTTTATAAAAAAATTCATGGATCTGTTGGTTATCCCAAACATAGACAACACATATCAAAAAGAGAGGGCAATAGATGAACTTCCGCAAAGTGCATCCGGAAGAACTATAATGACCACTGAACCTAAATTTATCCCCAACGAAGCAGTAGAAGTAGTTATTGACGAAAACGTGCAACTGAAAGTAAGAATGATTGACTGTGTAGGTTACATGGTCAAAGGTGCAATGGGACATTTGGAGAATAATGCCCCGAGAATGGTTTCAACACCATGGTATGATCATCAGATACCTTTCGAGGAAGCAGCTGAGCTTGGGACAAAGAAAGTAATCAATGAACATTCAACCATAGGTATTGTAATCACTACAGACGGCTCAATTTCAGATATCCCGAGACAGGATTATGTAGAAGCTGAAAGAAGGGTAATAACAGAACTGAAGGCAATAAATAAACCTTTTGTAGTGATAATCAATTCAACAAATCCCAGAGACTCAGAAACATTGAAGTTGCGTGACGAGATGGAGCAAAATTACGGTGTAACCGTAATTGCTATGGATTGTCTGCAAATGAGAATTGATGATGTTGATACCGTTATGGAAAAGGTTCTACACGAATTTCCAATATGCGAGATAGGTATTAATATACCAAAATGGGTGGAAGCTTTAGATGATTCTCATTGGTTAAAAGCAGATATTATTAATTCCATAAGGGATACCTTTAAATCAGCCACGAAAATACGTGCAATAAAGGATGCTTTACCTTCTTTTGAGCAATATGAATTCATTAAGAGGGCGGCTGTTGATAAGGTAAGCCTTGGAGAAGGTACAGTTTTGATTGATTTGGCTGCTGCTGACGGTCTTTTGTATAGAATTTTAAGTGAAGAGTCCGGAATGGAAATCGAAGGAGAGCATAAGCTCATAAGTCTTATAAAAGACCTTGCAAGGGTAAAAAAGGAATATGACAGGGTAGAGTATGCCTTGCATGAAGTGAAGGTTAAGGGCTATGGTATGGTCTCTCCTCAGATGGAAGAACTCACTCTGGAAGAACCGGAGATTATCAAGCAAGGTAACAAGTTTGGGGTGAAACTTAGAGCAAGTGCTCCTTCAATACATATTGTTAGGTACAAACAGAAGTGTAATTGTAACAAGAGGAGGTACCGGTACAACAAAACCGCATGATTTTAAATTTAATGTTCAGATACTAATAGGGGTTTCGTAAACATAAAGCCTGCAAAGAAAAATCTTTGCAGGCTAAAATATTATGCACCGATTTAGGGACACAATATGGCGTGATTATTAAAAAAATCCATTCGACGCCTAATTAGTCATATAATGTAACATTCATCATCAGGCTGGAATATTATGCAATATATGTGCTTTTCTTAAATGATAGCATCACATTTATATTCAATTGCGAAAAATTTAACATAAGAAAATAATATCGACAAAGAAAGAATAATAGGATATAATGGTGTAAAATGTAAGTGGCGGTGATTGTGTGTTAGAGGATATTACAAAGAAAATCACAAATCAAATTGTTTTAAATGTTCCGGGAATCTCAGAAGAAAAGGCTGAACAAATCGATTACGGATTGTATATGGCTTTCGCAGATGGGTTGAAATTACTTGCTGTGTTACTTGCAGCTTTACTTCTGGGGCAATTAAAGTATGCCGTAGTTGCAGTTATAGTGTTTTCATTAAATAAATCCTATTTAGGAGGAGTACATGCTAAAACACAAATTGGATGTGTAATCACTCACTTTTCATTTATATTTGGTACTGTATATCTAGCACAGATTCTTAATATGCAATTGTTGAATATAGCTTTATTTTCTATATCAGGAATTTTGACATTTCTATATGCACCTGCAGATCTGGTGTCAAAACCTATAATTACTGAAAAAAGAAAACGGGAGTTAAGGATAAAGAGTAGCATTTTATTAGTGACATGTTTTGCAATTACACTTATAGTTCCTAATATTTACTCAAATATCATTTCAGTGATTACACTAATATCAACGGTTAACATTACACCAATAGTGTATAGATTAACAAAAGACAAGAGGGGTGGGATAATTACATGAAGGGTAAAATTAAATTACTGGTACTAACTGTTCTATCTCTAATCGGAGTATTCGCTGCTACTGCTTCTGCAGGTGCATGCTGGTTTTGGTCATACTATCAAAAAGAGTGTCCAAAATCATTACTCAAGTAAGCAAAAAGAGGCTTTTAAGCCTCTTTTGCTATTCTTAGAATTTGTGTGAATATCATTCTTTTTTCATCAAAAATAGTTGAACTTATAATATTCTTGTACGAAGCAATTATTTTACTTGCAATAATTAATCCGTTCCCACGATCTGCTCCCTTTGATGAATTTTTTACATTTGGTATTTTACAACATTCGTTTTCTATTCTGATTGTAAGACTTTCATCTGTACTTAAAATTTTCATATCAAATTTAAGTTTTCCATTATTTAAAACCTCTTCCAGTGCATTGTCAAGATAAATACCTATTACCTCACACAAGTCTGAAATTTTAATACTTGGAATAGAATCAACTTCACCAATGGTTTCCAAGTCAATTTTGATTCCATGGCCATTGGCATAGTTAACTTTAGATGATATTAATCCGAATAGCCCGGCATTCTTAATATTATATATAGAGGTATTTCCAATACTTTGACTTGTCCCTATTATTTCTTTTAGGTATGAAGCAGCCGCTTCATACTTGTTCATTTGGTGCATAGCGTATAGGACAGAGAGGTGATTCATTTGATCATGTTTTATACGTCTTAAATCATGAAGTGTATTGGCAAGGGAGTCATTATAAAATTCCTGCTGCTTTTGTTCTTCCTTCTTCATTTCATATTTATGATAGATATTTATATACCAAGCCGAGAAAAAGAAATATGAGAGAGATGAAATAAGTACAATAATAAACGATACTGGGTCAAAATGGACTACGAAATGCATTCCAAGAAATGAGGCCATTATCAATATGGTAATAACAAGTAAAAAACCTACAGGGGTGAGATTTTTTATATTTCCAATTAATTTAGCATAAGGTATAAATTTAATAAGAACCAGGGCTAGGCAATAAATAATCAGGTTCATAATAAAAAATAAAAGCAGATTATTATTTATTGTCTCAGGTGTTGCATTAATACCTACGGAGTAAAAAATCAACGGTACTGTAAAATTACCTACTCCAACAAAAAGTATAATCAAACAAAAGGATAATACAGATTTTAGCCATTCAACACGTAGTAGGTACTTAATTAATATTATATTGAGGATTGTTAAAATTATAGATTTAAGAAATTGTAGATTGCCCGGTATGGGAAGTACACTCATCCACAAAGTTGACACAATTCCGTTTAACACACCATTACAAGCAATAAATGCAACTAAAAAATTAAGTTGTATTTTTATACTAAAATTTTCTTTAAGAAATAAGTAAGTTATGTAGGCGGTTATCATTGCAAATACTGTATTTATCAACAGCTGACCGATTATAAGCACTATATTTCCCTCCAAGCGCGGAATACTTGATAATATCGTTATATTTTCAAACAAAGGGTATTTAATTTCCAGTAAACCTACCCTAATTTACATTATATTATGTTTTTCATCTTAATGATATCATTTAATGTAAAAAAAATGATGTTTTGAAATATTTATATTACTTTTTCGATTATTTTGTTCAAATAATTCATCTCAATAATAACACATTATAACATTTAATAGTATGCTTTAAAAATAGTTTTTTAAGTGTTTCCGTCCACGAAACAGTTTGTAGTAATCGGAAATAATTAACGGTTTTATATTTAAATCATAAAAAAGCTTTTAACTAATAAATTTATAACAGACACAAAATACATTGGAGGTTAAAATGGCTTTTAATGAAGAGGCAGTAAAGCTAGTGATAGTAGAAGTTAAACTACATATCAACCAGCGACTGTTTGAACAAGGGTATATAACCGAAGAAATGTATACAAAAGCAAAGGAAATAATTTTGAAGGGGTAGCTTTAAAATAGAAAAATATATAATGGCCTTTTATAATGCACTGGTTACAGTGCTTTTTGTTGGGGATATAATAAGGTTGTAAACTTGTTACATTAATTGGTATAATATACTTAATATTACACTGACAATGAAGAAGCATATTGGGGGAGATTTAATGAATGTTTGGAAATATAATAAATTGATTGTTGTCCCTCTTTTGGTACTTGTACTGGTTTTCGACATTTTTTTTATGAATGTAAATAATTATATGGTATCAGCTGCCACTCCACAGCTTTTATATGGTGACGTGGACGGGAGTGGGGACTTGAATTCATTGGATTATGCATTAATAAAAAGCTATTTACTGGGAACTATAACAGATTTCCCTGATGTTAATGGTAAAAAGGCTGCTGATGTAAACGGAGACGGTAGTATAGACTCTCTGGACATTTCATTGATAAAAAGTTACATATTAGGAGTTATAGCAAAATTTCCGATAGAAACTCCCACAAGTACGTTTGCAAAAGGTGCGGATATAAGCTGGCTGCCACAGATGGAAGCAAACGGATACAAGTTTTATAATAATAATGGCATTGAGCAGGATTGTTTACAGATTTTAAAAGACTATGGAATTAACTCGGTGAGAATCAGAACGTGGGTAAATCCGTCAACAGACAAATGGAATGGACATTGCAGTACCAGTGAAACAATAGCTTTGGCAAAGAGGGCCAAAAACCTTGGGTTCAAGATTATGATTGATTTTCATTACAGTGATTCCTGGGCAGATCCCGGAAAGCAGACAAAACCCGGGGCTTGGTTAAACCTGGATTTTAATGGATTAATGAAAATGACCTATGACTATACATATGATGTAATGACTCAACTAAGCAATAACGGAATATTACCTGAATGGGTTCAGGTCGGTAATGAAACCAACAATGGCATGCTGTGGGAGGATGGAAAAGCATCAAATAATATGAAAAACTTTGCGTGGCTGGTAAATTGCGGTTATGATGCTGTAAAAGCCGTAAGTTCCAAAACCAAGGTAATTGTACATATATCAAATGGATTTAACAATACATTGTTCAGGTGGATGTTTGACGGTCTTAACTCCAACGGAGCAAAATATGATATTATCGGAATGTCACTATATCCTGAGAAAGATAACTATACTATTCTTTCGAGCCAATGCCTCTCTAACATGAATGATATGGTATCAAGGTATAACAAAGAAATAATGATTTGTGAGATAGGAATGCAATATAACTATGCATCAGAGAGTAAGGCGTTTATTGCTGACATGATAAACAAGACGAAATCGTTACCGAACAATAAGGGGTTGGGCGTATTCTATTGGGAACCGGAGGCATATCCGGGAATGAACGGTTATAATAAAGGCTGCTGGAACTCTGATGGGAAGCCTACTGTAGCACTGAATGGGTTTTTAAATTAGTACAGTTAGATTATTAGATTTGCACCGGGGGAAACCGGTGCTTTTTTGTTGGGAAAACAGTTGACAAATATTATACGGATAATATAATGAAAAGTAACAAACAGAAGTGTAAACGAGGTGCGTTGGATGGATTTGTACACTATAAGGAATGAACTTAATACGGGTAAAACAATATATGATTTAAATCTGAGAGTTACTTATTACGCAAGAGTATCTACCGAAAAGGATGAACAGGTTCACTCTCTGAAAAACCAGATAGAATACTATTCGGATTTTATTAAAAGAAATCAGAATTGGACATACGTAGACGGATATATAGATGAAGGCATAAGTGGTACGAGTGTAAATAAAAGAGAATCGTTCCTTAAAATGATTTCAGATGCTAAACTCAAAAAATTTGATTTTATTATTACAAAAGAGATTTCCAGATTTTCAAGAAACACCCTGGACAGTATAAAGTATACTCAGGAATTGCTGTCTTATGGGGTGGGGGTTCTTTTTCAGTCTGACAATATCAATACCTTAATGCCCGATGCAGAGTTGAGATTAACAATTATGTCCAGTATAGCTCAAGATGAAGTCAGAAAAATATCTGAGAGAGTGAAATTCGGATTTAAAAGAGCCATAGAAAATGGAGTAGTACTTGGCAATAATAAAATATGGGGTTATAGAAAAGATACCGGCAAACTTGTAATCGATGAAAAGGAAGCTGAGATAGTAAGACTGATATTTGATATGTATGCCACACAAAATATGGGGATAAGAGGGATAAGTGGCAAGCTTGACAATATGGGAATAAGAAACAATAAGGGTAATCCGTTTTCTTTTTCTACTATTAAGAGTATACTTACTAATCCCAAATATATGGGATACTATTGTGGAAATAAAACACACAAATTTGATTACAAGCTTCATGATAGAAAATATCTGGATCAGACTGAATGGGTTATATATAAAGATGAAGAGACGGTCCCTCCCATTGTATCTGAGGAAATATGGCACAAGGCCAATTATATATTGAAAGGGAGAAGTGAAAAACAATCTGCAGAAGATAAGACAAGCTACCAAAACAAGTATGCCTACAGCGGAAAAATAATTTGTGCAGAGCATAATGTTTCATATTACAGAACTCTTTATCGTTACAGTTCAGGGAATAAAGAGGTATGGCAATGTAAAAAGTACGTTGAGAAGGGTAAAGAGGGTTGTACTTCTCCGTCCATATACACATCTGAGTTGGATATAATAATAAAAAAAGCATATGATGAGATAATAGTTAACCGTTCAGAAATTATACATGAAATGGTTACAATGTACTCAAGTTTAGGAACTCAATCCAAGATAAAAGAAGATATAGCAAAGGTCAAAATGGAGATTAACCAAATACTTAAAATGAAAGATAAGCTATTGGAGTTAAGCATAAATGGCAGACTATCTGATGACGAGTTTGAAAAAAGAAATAATAGATTCAATGAAGATGTTGAAAAATTGAGTATTAGGCTAAAGGAACTGGATGAGGATGAGTTGAAAAACAAAGAAATAAGTTGTTCAGTTGAAACCTTAAGAAAAGTAATTGCAAAGGAAATTGTTTATGATGAGGGATTGGACAATAAATTAATAGAGTCATTATTGGAAAAGATTGAAGTGTATAAAACAGACACGAAAAACGAAATAGATTTGAAAGTATACTTTAAAGTATTGACAAAACCCTTTGATTACAAGATCTTACGGGATCGCAAGAGTACTTCTGTTTGTTCCTCACAATACATATGATTAGAGCAGATATTGAAACCGAAATAGCTCCTTTAGTTGGGACCGAAAAGCAATCTGAAGAATTGGTTTCATATTTGCTAAAAGAGTTTGAAAATGATACCGGCAGGCTATGGGAGTCAAACATATTCGGAAAGTCTCTCCATGAACTTGTTAATGAGGGATTGCAGAACAAGCTTTTCAGAATGCCGGAGGATGCACAGCTCAAACTCCAGGAAACCTTACAGAAAATAATAAATGAGGGCAGCGGCGGATTGATATGTATTATACTGTAGCTCACATTAAACATAAATAACCAAAAAAAGATGATTCTTTATATCGAATCATCTTTTTTGCATATTAATATTAATTGCTACTCTGCCAGTTAATATATTTTCTTAACGGTTTATATAGAGCGGTCAAAATTACAGTTGATATTATAAACTCAGGCAGCATGAACTGCCCGTTATAAATCAGAGAATAGAGGTAAATATTCATTCCCTCGGGAGCGTATGTATACCATAGAATGATCCCGGAAAGAAAGTGAAATGCAAATCTGCCCAGCATTGCCAAAGCAGTACTCGAAATTATAGAAAATAAATTCTTTTTAAATATTCCGGCAAGGCCAAGGCAGCCGAAAGCAAAGATATAGTCAAGAAATACACCAAGGGGATGAAGAGAAAAATGCGTTCCAAGTGCAAACTGTAGAA
>JAEZIU010000338.1 GCA_023436485.1 Bacillota bacterium
TATTGTTTATCTGGGTCTGTATTCCAGAAAGCTCATTCTCGAAATCTCTATTGCTCTGTGAAATTTCAGTAGACCTTGAGGCAGCATACTCTGCAAGTTTAGCCGCCATTTTTTCAATTGCTCCCGGAGCCAAAATTTCTCTATATAGTTGCTCAATGACCAGATTCTCTACAAACTCAGCACCAACAGATTTCATGTCACAGGTATGGCTCCTATATCGTGTACCACAAGTATAGCCCAAGTATTTACTCTTATTTCTTCCTGCAAACTTTCTTTGGCCATACATACCACCGTTACATTTACCACATATAATAAGCCCACTAAGTAAATAGATTTCTTTAGCAGAATTAGCTGCTCTAGCTCGCTTATTTCCATTCATCTTTCTGTTTACCTCATTCCACAATTCATTTGAAATAATTGCAGGTATGCCGTTCTCTATGCGGATAATTTCTTCATCTGATTTCGAAGAATGGTTATTTCGTTTCCCACCAGTCTTGCTAATAGTACGGTTGAAAACATAGTTTCCAATATACTTTTCATTTCTGAGAATATTGTGAAAGCTATTCTTACCAAAAGGACGGCCAGTCTTACTACGATATCCCTCGCTGTTAAGCTTTTCGATTATCTCGTTATAACTTCGACCAGTACCATACATTTCATATATTATCCTTACAATTCTTGCTTCAGACTCATTTACAGCATAAGTTTTATCTGGCAAAACGATATAGCCAAGAGGTGGCATGCCACCATTATGCTTGCATTGTAGAGCAGTTTCCTTCATACCTTTCATAACTTCTCTTGAAAGGTTGGCACTATAGTATTCGGCCATACCTTCCAAGACTAATTCAAGAATAATATTCTCAGGACTATCGTCAAGATTTTCAAGAACTGAGATAAGCTTAATGCCATTCTTTTTTAACAATCTTTTATAGAAGGCAGAGTCATATCTATCTCGACTGAACCTATCCAGCTTGTGAACAATTAGGGCATTAAGCAAACCCGTTACGCTATCCTTCATCATTTGAAGAAATTGAGGCCTATTATCGGTTGTGGCAGACTTTGCTTCATCCGTGTATATTTTTACAATGCTATGTCCATTCTTCTGAGCGTAGTCATTTATTGCACGAACCTGCGCATCTATAGATTCTTCTCTTTGATTGAAGCTTGAATACCTTGCGTATATTGCTGCTATCATTTGGCAATACACCTCCTCAATTATATTCTTTGATAAATATGTACTGATGGAAAGGAGGCTAGGTATAAACTCCTTTTACCGTCAATGTCCCAGATGCAATTCTGCTTTGACATAAATTCGAGCTTCTGCATCATAAATCATGTGTTACAAAGAATTCATCGACTAGCATTTCAATAGTAGGCTGCTTTTGTTTCTTTAGGAAAGATATTACCTGCTCCGTTGGAATTACGAAGTCAGTGGCCCGTCTCAGAGCAGCAAGCTCCATTTTGTCTAGTGTTAGCCTGTCACTGTAACACATATACTTTCTTGGAGTAATATCTCCAATAGTAGTTCTATAATGCCCAATTTCTTCAGCCAGTACACAGCGGTAAAGCCTTTCATCACCTCGAATACTTTCATTCAAAATTACATAGTAATCTCCATCACAATAAAAATAGCCCAGTATTTTTTCCGGAAAGGTAGATAATGTGGCACTTATTGAGAATTGCCTCTAGTTTCTCTGTAGCTATCATAGTGATACCTCATAGTAATAAATATAGAACATATGTTCTATTATAATGCATATTAATTAGAGATACAAATAAATTTAGTTATGTTGTATAAATTTACAATAATTGATATAATTTGTTATTGGATGAATTAATATTTAAAATGGTGAATAATATGTATGAAAAACTTTTAAATTTTTATAATAAGAAGCTTGGAGCATACTATCTAGTATTTAAATACACTAAAGTTGTATGGTATTTAAATTGGGTTCTTTTAATAATAATGTCAGTATGTCTAACTACTTTTATTGGTTTATTTATATTTAAAGAGCTTAAACATGTGCATTTACTACTTATAACACCTTTATTGATTACTATCCTAATGATAGTATACTTAAATTCAAAATGTAAAAAAATCTTAAAAAACAAGTATAATGTATCACCTGCAGGGTATTGGTGGAGAGATACCTCTTTTGAAGAAAAACAAGTTGAATTTTTATACGAGTATTTAGAACGAAATAATATTTGCTCAGAGGAGCCATTAAAATATTTAATCAATTTAACTTATAAAGATGCGGAGGAAAAAAAGTACTCTGGGTTTTTATGGCCGGGTGTATGCCTAGCATTTTTTATACCTATATGGAGTCAGCTAGTTAGTCATGAATTTAAAGCAGCTAGTAGCTTACAAAGTGCATTGAACATATCATTTTATCTTATAGGAATAGGTATTATTATTCTTTTATATATTAGTTTGTTAAAAAAAGGAATTGATAGTATTAGCAATGAGATTTTAAATGGTAAATATAGACGGATAAAAGGATTGGGCAAGCTCCTAGAGGATGTATTATTAATAGTATTGAGTAAAAAACCAATTAATAGATGATATGATATATTTTTATACTAAATGTGTCATGTAATAGCACATATTATATTATGCCAGTGTAAATATTTACAAAATGTGCAAAATAATTGCACTATTTGTAAGAAGATAGTATAATTTGTATATAAAATATTTTTTATTGGTGAGGGATTAATGAAATTTTTACAACGAAGAGTTTCGAACCTTATTTTTAAGTTTAAATATAATATTAATAATAAAGAATGGGAACAGCACTTTCTTACTCTTGATTATGAAAATGACGGCGTTTATAGGCAAAAAGAACTTGTGAAAATTATAAAAGATTCAATTGTTCATTTTGCATTAACCCCCCAAGAATTCCAAAGCCTAATAAATACTAAAGATATAGGAGAAATGGAAAGAAGATCTTGGGAAAGGATTTCAAAAGCCCATAAAAATACGAAAGGAGATTATGGTGAGCTTTTATTATTTTTAATTCTAAAAGTTTTTTTTCCTACAGAAAAATTTGTTACTAAAGTGAGACTAAGAAGCTCAAAAAAGGATCAAATTAAAGGTTTTGATTGTGCCCATTTTTCTGTTGAGGATGATAAAATTTTTTTATGGCTTGGTGAAGCAAAATTCCATAATAACTTTTCTAATGCTATAAGTGGTGCTATAGAATCAATTAAAGAACATTGTGAGTTCGATTACTTATCAGATGAAATAAGTATTTTAGGATCTAATATAGAATTAAATAAGGATTTTCCAGAATATCAAAAAATTGATGAGATATTAAATGGGGGGAAATCCTTAGATAGTATAAAAATTAAAATTCCAGCACTACTAACATATGACTGTAGTGTAATTAAATTACATAAAAATATCACAGACACCAAATTTATTGAAGATATGACGACAGAATTTAATAAGAGAGTTAAAACAATTGAAGGTCAAAATCTAAAATTGAAACCCAATATTGAAGTTATATTTATAATATTACCTCTCGAATCTGTAAGAGATATTAAGGATCATCTTCAAAAAATGGAGGAACTATTGAGATGATGAGTTCGTATTTGGCAAAAAATATTGTAATTATTGATACTCTTTTAAATAAACTTAGAGAGAATCAAACACTTACCTGGGCAGAATACAAGGTAATCCTTGAAAAGGCATATTTACTTCTAACTATGGATGATGATGATTTATATAATAAAGGACTTTCTATAATTTGCCATGTAGCTGATTCTTCACCTCAGGATACTTTTATTAATCAATTACTTTATGATTGTATAAATGTATCAAGGGTTTTTCTATATAGCGATATGTATATGAACCTTAACAAAAAATATGAAAATGATATAATGAACGGAAACATCTATGACAGTGATTTTAATAGTTTAGCACAATCATTTTATACTTTAAAAACTCAAACAGTGCTTACAAGAGATCAAAAAAGACTATTTGAAGATTTTAGAAAGTATAGAAGATTAATAGTAAGTGCACCAACTTCTTTTGGAAAATCTAAAATTGTCAGTGAAATTATTGCAAGTAATAATTATAACAATATAGCTATTATTTTACCTACCATAGCACTATTATCTGAAACTTATCATACTTTAAAAAATAATGCATATTTAAGTAAATATACACTTATAAATTCACTTAATCAACCACTAAGTACAGAAAGAAACATCTTAATTTTTACTCCAGAAAAGATGGATTTATTTATGGATAGCTATCCCACGTTTAAAATCGATTTTTTTACAATGGATGAAATATATAAAATTCAAGATGATGATAGAAGTCAAATTTTTACGCTTTGCTTATATAGATTATCAAAAATGAATTGTGATTTCTATTTAATTGGACCATATTTTAAAAATTTTAGTAAAAAGTTTATTGTTAAAACTGGAGCAGAATTCAGAAGATATACTGCTGAAATTGTACAAAAAGAAACAGTTGAACTAAATGGAATTGAAAATGGAAAAATTTATCACATGCCTAATGGCAACTTTAAAAAGCTAAAAGATGAAGATAGAAATCTAGTTAACATTATAAACATTATAAAGGGACAATCACTTGTCTATCT